>CAZCWE010000240.1:0-6850 GCA_964502285.1 uncultured Spirulina sp.
AACGCTGGCCAAAGCCAAAGGCTATTATCATCACAACCACATGAGGCTCGAAATGTCACCCGTTGGCCATGATCATGCTGCGGATAATGCCCTCATTGATTTTGCGGTGCAACTGTTTTGTACCCTGCGGGGGATTGCGTTTAGAGGATTGGTTAATTGCAGCTATCGTCAGGCGGGGGAGCGGGAATGCCAACCGGACTCATCCTATTACCTCCAAGAACAGGCACAAATGATTCCTTGGGGCACAACGATTGTGGATTTAAATCGCTATCCTGCACCGGATTTAGTGATTGAGATCGCGGCTAGTTCGTTGTTGGATGACCAGGGCAATAAGCGTGCCTTGTATGAGGTGCTGGGGGTCAAGGAATATTGGGTTGTGGATGTCCAGGCGATCGCTGTGTTAGCCTATGCCCTCACCCCCCAGGGTAGCCAGCGGCTGGATGTGTCACAGGTTTTAGATGGCTTGCCGATGGCGGTGCTGGCTACAGCATTAGAGCGCAGTCGGCAGCAAGATCAAGGACAGGTGGGGGCTTGGCTGTTGCAAGAGTTTTCGGGCGCATAGCCAGTTTTTGTCGTTGTTAAGCTGCGGTGGGCGATGCCCGCCCTACAACTATTGATGCAGAAGAAAAATCACATTGCAAAATGGGGGTTTGGCATGGCACCGATCTCAACCACCATGCGGAAACGATACGATGAGGCTGTTCAGTCTGTAGGGGACTACATTCTAGACAACATCGCATTAGACTATCTATCGCCAGATAGCATCAGCGAGTTAAAAGGGATGTTCAATCGCTGTGTGAGAGAAGATCAATGGGATTGGTTTACCGTTCACACCGAACTAGGCAATCCCTCAAAGCGAGATATGCGCGCAATTGTCGATGGCTTAAAATCTTTACGAACGAATGTTTTAGACAACAATGAGCTAGCCGCTAAAGAAACAGCCCAGCATTTGGTAAAAAGCGGACTGCTAAATAGCCTATTGATTTATCAAGGCGAATATGTCAATTTTGAACAAAAAGATGGTCATGGCTGGGTATATATTCTCTCCACTAGAGAATCTCCAAATATACTGAAAATCGGTATGACGACTCGATCTGTTTCCCAGCGAGTCAAAGAAATTAATTCCGCCACTGCCGTATTGTACCCGTTATCTGCGAGAGCCGTTTATCGAGTAAGAAATGCCTCTGCGGCAGAGTCTGAAATATTTCAAGTACTTGCCTCTTATCGCATTCGCCAAGATCGAGAATTTTTTAAAATCCCATTTAACCAAGCAACGAAAGCGATTCAGGCATACATTAATAAAGAAAATCTCTCGTACATGAGGGGTGGAGAAGTTATCTGGTACGACGATAAAAAACAGTTTGGGTTCATAAGCGATGGCACGGAAGAAGATGTCTTTGTGCACAGATCACAAATCAAGAAAGAGAACATACCCGCAATGAAACCGGGTGTTAAGGTTGAGTATTCAGTACTAATCAGGCCACAAGGAAAGCTTGCAGTCGATGTCCAGCTCACCAATAAGTGCGATCGCTGATCTCATAAGGTGCGTTAGCAGGGAAAAAATTCATCAAGAAATGGATGATATTTTCTCCTGAGTAACGCACCAAAACTCTTTGCAGAATAACTCAAAAGTCAAAAATCTGTCATCCAGTAAAGACTGTGAAAATCCATGAATTACCGAGATATTATTACTGTTGAACCCCAGAAGCGTGGTGGTAAACCTTGCGTCCGTGGCTTACGGATCACAGTTTATGAAGTGCTGGAGTACCTAGCGTCCGAGATGACTGAAGCAGAAATTCTCGATGACTTTCCTAACCTGACACGAGAGGATTTAAAAGCCTGTATTGCTTATGCCGCTGACCGTGAACGACGGTTAAAATTCATTTTATAATTGTTATTGATCGTTGATTTTTTCCAGAGGATTGATATGAGTACAAATGTAACACCTGACCAAGAACGCTTTATTCAAACCAAGCTGCAAACAGGTAAATACCGCTCTGCCGAAGAAGTATTGGAAATTGCATTACGGCTATTAGATGAATACGATCGCGCCGAAGCTGAATGGGTTGAAGACATTCGAGCCAAAATTGATGCAGCGGTTGAAGCCTCAGAGCATACCGCTTCAGTGGATGGCGAAACATTTGTTAACGGCATTCTGGAACGGTTCCAGCAAGCACAGCAGCCATGAGCCGCTACGTTATCAATGTCCTTGCCAGTCAAGACCTCAACGCAATTGCTGACTACTTTACAGAAAATAGTGTTGAAGCGGGGGAGCGATTCTTTCAGGCATTTAACCAAAAATGTCAACAACTTGTTGCCTTCCCAAACAGTGGAAAGAGCTATGAATCTATCCGTCCTGGGTTGCGAGGGCTATCTTTTGAGAAATACATTATTTTTTACAGAATTCTCAACGATGGGATTGAAATTCTCAGAGTTGTCAGCGGACGGCAGGATTTTCCATCCATGTTTGCGGAATCTAATTAGGGCGATCGCTGATTTTGTAGAAGGCGTTAGCAGAGGATTAGTAGATACAGCATGAACAACCTCCAACTCCCGCCCACCTTGCTCGATGCCCTGCGTAGCCTGATTACCCAAGCCCGTCAACAGGCGACCCGCAGCGTCAACATCCTCCAAGTGCAAACCTATTGGCAAATCGGTCGGCACATCGTCGAATTTGAACAAGGCGGAGAGGCACGGGCAGCCTATGGCAAACGGCTGTTAACAGAACTCGCTAAAACCCTCACCGCCGAATTTGGCAAAGGCTTCGATGCGTCAAACCTACGCTATATGCGCTTGTTTTATCAAGCTTTTCCAAATTGTGACGCACTGCGCCACGAATTGAGCTGGACTCACTATCGCCTACTTCTGCGTGTTGATAATTTAGAAGCTCGCCTGTGGTATGGGCAAGAAGCCGCAGCGCAGAACTGGAGCACTCGCGTCTTGGAGCGGCAGATCAGCACACTCTACTATGAACGCTTGCTCGCCAGCCCCGATTCAGAGCAGCACCAAACCGAAACCCAACCCATAGATCAGAACCAAGCCCCGCAAAACTTTGTTCGTGATCCGGTGATCTTGGAATTTCTCGGTTTGCCTGATACCGGACGGCTCTTGGAAGCCGATCTCGAACAGGCGTTAATGGATAAACTGCAACAGTTCCTGCTGGAACTGGGCAAAGGGTTTGCCTTCGTTGCCCGTCAACAACGCATCAGCACCGAAACCCAAGACTTCTACATCGACTTGGTGTTTTATAACTACCTGCTCAAGTGCTTTGTGCTCATTGACCTCAAAACCGGACACCTAAGCCACCAAGATATTGGCCAAATGGATATGTATGTGCGGATGTACGACGATCTCCGTCGAGGCGAAGATGATAACCCCACCGTGGGGATTTTGCTCTGTGGCAGTAAAGATAAATCTGTGGTGCGCTACTCCGTATTGCACGAGAGCAAACAACTGTTTGCTAGTAAATATCGTTTGGTGTTGCCCACAGAGGAGGAACTGCGTCAGGAAATTGAACGGGAACGTGCTGAAATTGACCAATATCAGTCTCTGCAACAGGAGTGCGATCGCTGATTTTGTCGGGTGAGTCAGCCTGGATGGTGACGGAGATGATTCCGATATGATTAGACTTGAGTGCAAGATGTCCACATCGTGGAGAAGTTCGACGGATGAGCGATCGCAGTCCCCGCCATGATCCCCCCGCCCTCTGGTGGTTTTTGATTGCCCTTTCCGGGGGTAGCCATCTTCTGCTGCTGCTGTTACTCCCCTCCACAGCCGTCCAAATTGCCATGCCGACGGGAACGATCGCCCCGGACTGGATTCCCGTCACCCTCTACGATACGCCCATCCCCACTGCCCCCCAACTCGCCCCCATCCCCACAGAACTGGCCGCCCAAGCGCCCGCGAATGCGCCAAATCCTGCGGCATCCCCCGCCCCGAATCCTGCCGCTACGCCGAGCCCCACTCCTGCCCCTAGTCCTAGCCCCAGTCCAAATCCTACCCCTAGCCCCACTCCCGCCGCTACGCCTACTCCTAGTCCCAGCCCTAGCCCAAACCCTAGCCCCACCCCAACTGCAACACCCCGCCCCTCACCTCAACCGTCTCCGAGTCCCGTACTGCCCCCGCCACCGGGTACGGATGGGGGAGCTGGGGCGGGCGGTGAGTCGGCGGCGACGGAATTTGTGGCGATCGTGGCAAATCCGACGCTGCCCAGTTTTACCAATGCTTACGGGGAGACGGTGCAGCGGGATATCCCGGATCAGTTGGCTACGGTGCGCCGGGCGGAGCAGACGTTAGCGATCGCCCAATATCTCGCGCCGCTGGGGTTGACGTTGACCGAGCCGCTCGTGATGGATGTGGTGGTGATTATCGATGCAACGGGGCAAGCCGAAGTGTTACCCAACAAAACAACGGTGCTCGCAGGATCGCTCACACCGTCGCAGGCGGGAAATTTAGCCGCCAAAATTATTGAAACGTGGGAATTCAATCCGACGCTGGATCAGGGGCAGCCGAAAGCGTTTGACTACACGATTCGGTTAACCCTACGACCCTTAGCGTGAGGTGATGGCGGTTTCGTCGTCGGATTGGAGCAGACTATTGAGGAGACTGGAAATAAACGACAGGGCAAGGGAACCGAAGAGTGCCGGGAAGAACCCCGCCACGACAAACCCAGGGGTGAGATCGCCCACGAGAGCAAAGGCGATCGCATTCACCACCAGCAAAAACAAACCCAACGACAGCACCGTCAGCGGCAAGGTGAACAGCACGAGAATCGGCTTCACCACCGCATTCACAATCCCAAACACGGGGGCCGCAATTAACGCCGAACTCAGCCCCGCCATGCTCAAGCCCGGAATCAACCACACGGTCAAGAGCACCGATGCCGCTGAAACTAACCACGTCACTAAAAATTGCACCATAGGAACCTCCCAAATGAGTACGAGCAGCCTGCGATCGCCGCGATCGCCTGCCCTTTCTTTAACGGTATCAATTTTCAAGCCAGCCCCGCCCCTCGTAATTTCCGAACCGGATCACGACTCCGACAAAATCTGAATAACCGAGGGTTGAGCAGAGTCGAAACCCGGCCGCTTACCCTATCCCTAGCGGGAGGCTTCGCCAACGACTCTGCTCAGGGTGCGCTGTTCGCGCCGCGTCTCCGCAGGAGATAGCCCGGCCGCTCTGGCTTCGACGACCCTCAGCCTTCGCTCTTTATTTAGGATAGACACAAAAATTCAGCCCTTGAGCAATGCAGGGATTAAGGTTATTTCGCGCCACTTGCGGCGGGTTCGGGGGGTTTGAGGTAGCTGACGGTGAACTCGACGGAGGCTTGGCAGGATTGGCCGGGGTCGAGGTAGACGAGTTTGTCTTTGCTGTTGAGGGCGTTGCGGGGGGCGCTCCAGGGTTCGAGACAGCAGTAGTCTTTGCCTTTGACCGTCCAAAACACGAGGGTGGAATAGATATCGGAATAGCGCATCGTGAGTTTCACGTTATGCCGATGGTTGGTCATGCTGGCGGTGGGGCGTTGCACAGGGAAGAGTGCCATGTCCACTTCGTCGGCATCCATGTCAAAACTACCGGAAAAACTACCCATGGTTTGGGTGATGTGGTCTTGTTTTTGGGTGGCGGGGATGTCGAAGCGGAGTTGGGTTTTGTCTTGCACGTTGAAGTAGGGATGGAGACCCGTGGCGAAGGGCATCACGTCATCGGAGTGATTGATGAAGAGTTGATTGATTTTGAGGGAATTGCCTTTGAGGAGATAGGTGAATTGGAGTTCAAAGTCAAAGGGGTATTGGGCGCGGGTTTGTTCGGTGCTGCGGAGGGTGAGGACGAGACCTGCACCGTCGGAGGTGATGCGATCGCTCACTTCCCAGGGCAAATCGCGGGCAAAGCCGTGTTGCTTGAGGTTGTAGGATTTACTTTTGTGGACGTAGAGATTGTTGGGTAAATTGCCACAAATCGGGAACAAAATCGGGATGCCGCCGCGAATACTGAGCTTCGGGTCTGCGAAGCGATCGCGATCGAAATAGAGAAAATTTTGCCCCTGAATGCGCCATGCTGTAATGATTCCGCCCCGTTCGGGCACGACTTCTAAACGGGCTTGAGCGGATTGATCCGACAGAATATACGTGGGGTATAGCTCTTGTTTCAGCGCAATGGTAAACATGGCGTTTTTTTGTTCCTCACACACAATACAGCGATGGACACCGCCCCAGCTTGGGACTGTGGCTGAAAACGAGATTGGGTTTTCAGTTGACGGTCTTGGGTGATCCCATTTTGTCACTGACCTGGGATCTTTGGCCGTCCTTTTTGAAACTTGTGATCACAATCACCCTTGGGAAATCCTGATATCAATCTCAAGAGGGAAAAATCCGGATATGCTGAACCTGTACAAGAAACTACTCAGGGTGCTTGTCCTATGATCCACTCACTGGTCAAGTCTGCATTTGAAACAGGGTGTATTAGTGTTGCCTCAGAAAGCTTGATTTTACAGCTTTTGACGCATCACAGTTGCCAACCGACCGATCTCCAAGCACTGCGATCGCTCACCCGAGCCATCGAAGGCGGCAAGGTGGAACGGGAAGGCCTCGGCACATCAATGATTCCCACCCATCTGGGTGTGGCGATCTAACCGCATCCCCCCCTGTTCAACGTGCATTTATCACGAAAAGAGACGTTCACCGGAACGTCTCTTTTCGTGGGTGGGTGTAGCGCCAGCGCGATCACCGATCGGGGGAACCTTGGCGATCGCCCGCCTGGATTAGAGACGGCGCATTTCGCGGTGAACCTGTATCCCCAGTTCAACGGCATCGTGCAGCAGTCGGGCGGCTTCGGTGCTGGGGTCTTCGGTGTC
>CAZCWE010000241.1:0-6850 GCA_964502285.1 uncultured Spirulina sp.
CCAAGACTGTTGCCATTTCGATTCGATCGCATCGGCTTGATAGCGGGATTCCACGGTTGCTGCTCCTACGGGACGGTGTCCTAAAAACTGTACTGGACTCTTATTTTAGGCGGTTTGTGGGGCGATCTTAGGTGGAAGACCAAAGGGATATGTGGGATTGAGCGGGATTGCAACTACAGGGGGAACGGTGATCACGGGTTTCATTGAGAAAGTTGAGAAACACCATCAAACCGCCGGCAAGGATGAACATCACTAAAATGGGCGGGGGAGGATCTTTGGGTTTTGGGGGAGAAAAGTCTTTTTTGAAGCCACAATTGAGACATTTCCAGACCGTGCTGCTGTCACGAACAATGGTGTATTTTTCGCACTTTGGACAGGAGGCGTGACCGCTACAGGTTGCACTGGACATGATTAACCCACCACAGAGAGACATTTGGAAAGAGTTCTAGTTAGTCTTTCTAGGGCGGGATGGGGATTTTATGATGTGTACCCTGAATTGTTACAAGTATTAACAATTCATTGACAGATTTTGAATTGTGTCGCTCAAAAATGGGGCAGCCGATGGCTATCCCAGAGGAGAGGCGATCGCATTAACTCTCGCGATGCCAGGTCGTGCCGTCGGGGGTATCCACAAGGGCGATCCCTTGGGTTTTGAGGTCGTCGCGGATGCGATCGCTCTCGGCAAAATTTTTCGCCTTGCGGGCCGCCGTCCGTTCCGCCACTAATCCATCAATCTCGGCATCGCTCAACCCTGACGATGGCTCTGGCTCGGCCGCCGTCAACGTCGCATCCAGACCCAACACCGCCGCCAACTCCACCAACGTCCGCCACTGGGCTTCGAGATCCCCCACATTGCTCGGCATCTCGCCGCCATGAACGAGGATATTTTTCACCCGTCGCAATTCCTTCGCCAGTTCAAACAACACCGCCAACCCGTTCGGCGTATTCAAATCCTGATCCATCACTGACCGAAAGCGGCGGGTGTAGTCCGTCTCGCGGCGATCGGGTTGATGCCAGCCCAAGCGATCGCCATAGTCGAGGCCAAACCGTAAGCCCTCCTTGAGGGTCTGCCAGCCGTTTTCGGCGGATTGAATCGCCGCCTCGGTGAAGTCCAACGGCTTGCGATAGTGGGCTTGGAGCACAAACAGCCGCAACACCATCGGATCAGGATAGCGGTTGAGAAACTCGTGAATCGTGACGAAATTTTGCAGGGATTTCGACATCTTATCGCCGCCGATCTTCACCATGCCGTTATGGAGCCAATAGTGGGCGAGGGGTTGGGAGGTGGCGCCTTCGGATTGGGCGATTTCGTTTTCGTGGTGGGGGAAAATTAAATCACCGCCGCCAGTATGGATGTCGATGGTGTCGCTCAACAGGGACTTGACCATGGCGGAACATTCAATGTGCCAACCCGGCCGCCCCGCGCCCCAGGGTGAATCCCACGACGGTTCGCCCGGTTTCGCCGCTTTCCAGAGGGCGAAGTCAAAGGGGTGATGTTTTTTCTCCTGTTCCGTTGTGCCCACTCGTCCCCCGGCTCCGGCTTGGAGATCGGCTAAGTTGCGTCCGGAGAGTTTGCCGTAGCTGGGGAATTGTTCGACGCTGTAGTAGACATCGCCGCCAGCCGCGTAGGCCAAGCCGCGCTCGATCAGAGTGGCGATTAGGTCGCAGATTTCGGGGATATGTTCGGTGACGCGGGGATAGGCATCGGCGCGGAGAATGTTGAGGCGATCCATGTCTTGGAAATATTCGGCGATGTAGCGATCGCTCACTGCCTGCATGGTCACCCCGTCTTGCTGGGCCCGCTTCAAAATCTTGTCATCGATATCGGTGAAATTCTGCACATAGCGCACCCGATACCCCCGCCATTGCAGATATCGCCGCAACACATCCCAAACAATATAAGACCGCCCATGGCCGAGATGACAGGCATCGTACACCGTCACCCCACAACAATAGAATGTCACCACCCCCGGTTCAAGGGGAGTGAAGGGGCTTTCACTGCGGGTTCGGGTGTTGTAGAGCGTTAGGGTCATGGCAGTAGGATCACGGCAAAAGTCGATCTTATCCTAATGGAGCAAGGGGCGATCGGGGTGATGGAAAAGGAACGGCGATCGCATAATGCGCCCATGATCATTTTCTGAATCTTTAAACATCACAATTATCCCGCATTAAAACCTATCAATATCCATATAAACGGGAATGTCAAAAACCCATTGATGGTGTCTTTTTTTAAGAGAAGTGTGATTTTTATTTCAGGGATGATAACGCCTGAAAGTATCGCTGCGATCGCACCCAACGATTTGCCCCTCCAAGTATCTCAAAACCTGAGTAACGAATTGTCTTGAAAACGTTACATTTCAAAATTGAATTTGCCTCAGAAGTCTGGCATAATCCCGAAGTCTTGAGCCATCAATGTCGCGCTAACCGCCACATTCATCCTCGCGACTGTATTTCTCAATTCTGGAGTGTGATGACATTTTCCCAAACTCTGCACCGTACCCTGTTGCCCCTCTTCACCCTTGGGTCACTGGGCATTCCCTCCGCTGCGATCGCCCAATCCATCACCCCTGCCCCCGACGGCACGGGCACGATCATTAACTACAACGGCAACATCTACCACATCACCGGCGGAACCCAAGCCGGAGCCAACCTCTTCCACAGCTTCCAGCAGTTTGGCTTACAACCGAGCGAAATTGCCGACTTCCTCAGTAATCCCGCCATTCAAAACGTGGTGGGTCGCGTTGTCGGGGGCGACCCCAGCGTGATTGAAGGCTTGATTCGGCTGTCGGGTGGGAACTCTAACCTATTCCTGATGAACCCAGCAGGCTGGGTCTTCGCCGATGGAGCCAGCATCGATGTTCCTGGCAGTTTCGGTGTGACCACCGCCAACCGCATCGGCTTTGGGGATGAATTCTTCAATGCGATTGGTGGCAACGACTACGCAACGTTAACAGGCGATCCCACGAGTTTGATTTTTGATAGCAACCAACCGGGCGCGATTATCAATGCCGCTGATCTCAACGTTGAAAACGGAAGCCTCTGGATGGTGGGTGGTTCTGTGATTAGCACCGGCAGCATTACGGCTTCCAATGGCACGGTGACGCTAGCCGCAGTACCAGGAGAAAGCAAAGTGAAGCTCTCCCACGACGGCATGAAACTGAGTTTCTTCCTGGATGCCTTGGCAGTAGATGAGGTTGCACCGGGAACGCCGTTAGGTATTCGCGCCGTAGACCTGCCCACCTATCTCAATGGCAGCAGTGCAGTGGGCAATGCCAATGAGGTGGTCACAACCGAGAATGGCGAGCCGTGGCTGGTGGGGTCGGGGCTGCGCGTTGAAGATGGCGATGTGGTCGTGGGCGATCGCGTCACCGCTGAGAATGTGAATCTGGTTGCGGCGGGTCGGGTGCAGGTGGCAGATCCGGGTGAGATTGAGGGTGAGTCTATCACCGTTGTCCGTTACCCCAAAGCTGGCGATCGCCTCACCTACAATTTCATCGATTCGTTAATTGATGACCCCGAAAGCTTCTTGTACGGCGGTGAGCAAGGCAGCATCTCCACCCTTGTTGGCAGCCAAGACAATGGTATTGAGGTGGTTACAGAGCGGTTAGCCGATGTCGCCTCAGAGGGCGCAGAACTTGATGGCGTTCGCATTGTTGCCGAAGGGAATGAAGGCAATTTCTGGCTGGGTAATGCCTGGGTCACCAGTGACACGATCCACAACTATTCGGAGCAGATTGCCTCCTGGTCTGATGCCCTCACCGATAGTGCGGATCTGTTGCTCTACAGTTGTTTTACGGCCTTGGGTGCGACGGGTGAAGCCCTCGTCAGTACTCTTGCTAACCTCACTGGCGCAGATGTGGCCGCTTCAACGAACATTACCGGCAGCGAGAGCTTTGATGGAGATTGGGAGCTAGAATATCAAATCGGCACGATTGAGCTGGGTCTTGGCTTCGAGCCGGAGGTGATCGAGGACTACGAAGGCAAGTTGGCGGTGTTTACAGCCACGAATGCAGCCAGTTTGATTGCGGCGATCGCTGCGGCAAACGGCAACGGACAGACGGACACGATTAACCTCGCCGGTAACATTACCCTGACCGCCATCAATAATGCGACGGATGGAAATAATGGCTTACCGTCAATCACGGCGGCGGAAAACCTAACGATCAATGGCATGGGGAACACGATTGCTCGCAGTGGTGGTGCTCCTGATTTCCGGCTGTTCCACGTGGCCTTGGGTGCTGATTTAACGATTAACGAAACCACCCTGACCGGCGGGGTCGCCGATCCGAATGTAGCATTTGGGTCATTCTTCCCTGGCGCTGATGGGGGAGCGATTTACAACAACGGTACATTAACCATCAGCAATAGCACAATTTCGGGCAATTCGGCTCTGGATGATGGCGGCGCGATCAACAGCGATGCCGGTAGCGCTACCGCCGCAGTGGTGACTATCATCAACAGCACCATTTCCGGGAATTCCGCTGCGGGTAATGGGGGGGGCATCTCCAACACCACCTTCACGGGTGCCGGTGCCAATACTGGGGTGATCAACATCACCAACAGCACGATTTCCGGCAATTCGGCTAACCTGGGCGGCGGTATTGCTAGCATCGGACAAAACGCGAGCAACAGTGCCGTGGTGAACGTTACCAATAGCACGATTTCGAGCAATACGGCTGTCTTTGGTGGGGGAGGGATTTACAACCGGGGTCAGACTTCCACCTTAGGTAGCACTGTTGTCATCGAGAATAGCACCATTGCCAATAATGTCGTGAGCAATCCTGGCAGTTCAGCGGGCGGCATCCTCAACCTTAACGTGGGGGTCGCGGCCAACGCAGCGCTGGTCACGGTGAGGAATAGCATCATTGCCCAGAACACAGCTACGGTACACCCAGATTTTCGCCAGGCCAGCGCTACCAATTCTCCGATAACTGACCTAGGCAATAACCTCATCGGCGTTGACGATCAGGGGGTCTTCACCACCAGTACCCTCGTCGGCACTGTCGCAGCTCCCCTCGCCCCCCTGCTGGGCCCGCTCACCGTCACCTTTGGCACAACAGCCACCCACGACCTCCTGGACGGTAGCCCTGCACGAGATGCAGGGGATGCGACTGTGACCACTGTCACCACTGACCAGCGTGGTCTGTTGCGCATTTTCAACGGGGCGATGGATATTGGGGCATTGGAATGGCAGCCTCTACCCGTAACGGCTGCGAGTTCTTCTACACCCGCAACGGCGGCTAGTTCTTCTACTACTCCTAATGCGGATATTTGGCCAAATCCTTTAGCAGAAACTGAGGAACTCACAGATAAGTTCCTGCGTAACAATGCTTGCCAATCGGTTCCTAACATCGAACTTGGTGCTAGCGATACTACCAACGAAGAGGAGTTGGCAGCAGTGGAGTCGATTGAGCTGGATGAGAATTGCTTGCCGATCAATGAATGACCCTAGTGGTGGCAGGAGCGACAGTGGTGTAGTCATCCTTAGTGATGCAGCAGTTGATGACCCTTATGGGGCGGTGAAAGTAGGCTGAACCCTCGCCCAGATGTTGCGGTAACAATGGTGCGTTACGTGCAGCCTTGCTGTACCCACACACCCTACCGCTGATGCTCAAGACCCATTTCACATTCTTGATAAATACTGATTCAATCCATTTTCTGAGAAGTGCTTCAACCATGACCCAATCCAAAACCCTGTTAACAGCTTGTGTACTCTGGGGTGTGATGACTCCAACAGCCGCATCGGCTCAGGATACTTTTTTCTCAAACGATCGCGCCCGTTTTAATACGGTCAAAACCGAGGCTTCCTTTTTGCGCTTCGATAACTTGGCACAAAGTGATGCGAACCCGAACCGCGATCGCTTCCTCCAATCTCCTGATGATCCCCTTCCCCAAACCTTGCCGGGAGATGACCTAATTATCACTCCCGAAACCGACAACGAGCCAGATGGTACAAGCGATACCACCCCCCTGATGATCGACACCATCGAAGTAGTGGGCAATACCCTCTTCACCGATGCAGACCTTGCCCCCATTCTTGAGACAGCGATCGGCAACACCACCCTCGGACACCTCCAAAACACCGTAGACCGAATCACCCAACTCTACGTAGAAAATGGCTACGTCACCTCTAACGCGGTACTCCCCGCCCAGCAACTCGACCGAGGAACCGTCACCATCCAAGTGATTGAAGGCACAATGGGCGAGATTACGATTGAGGGTTTAGAACATCTCAAGGAATCTTATGTGACGTCTCGTTTAGGTTTGGGCATTGATACCCCCCTCAATGTCAATGACCTCGAAGACCAACTGCGCCTATTGCAAGTTGATCCCAACTTTGATGATTTTGAGGTATCTCTGCAACCGGGCGACAGCCTCGGCAGCAGCAACTTGTTTATCGATATCGATGAGGCGAATCAGTTCTTTGGCACAGCGTTTATTGATAACTACTCCCCCCGTAGTGTGGGATCAACGCGTGGCGGCCTGAATTTGGGCTATCGCAATCTTGCTGGCAGGGGGGATGTATTGAGCTTGGCCTATACTCAAACCTTTGCCAATGGTTTAGATATTTTTGATCTTGCATACAGCATTCCACTCAATGCAATGAACGGCACATTGGAGATTGGGGGTGCGATTGATCGAAATAAAATCATTTCGTCTCCGTTTGATGTGTTAAATATTCGGGGAGAATCAGAGTCGTATCGGCTTAGTTTCCGACAGCCCCTCGTGCGCACAGCCACGGAAGAATTCGCCCTATCTCTCGGGTTCACCCACAAAAATGGCCAAACTTTTTTATTCAATACTGTGGGTCAGCCCTTTAGTGATGGGTCGGAAGCCAATGGCACGACTA
>CAZCWE010000242.1:0-5813 GCA_964502285.1 uncultured Spirulina sp.
TCCTCCTCCTGACCTCTAATGTTCGGCCGTAGCACCATGACCTCTTCCATTCCCCAGGCCTGGCAAACGAGCGATCGCCTCTTCAGCATCGATGTGCTCCGCGCGATCAGTATTGGTGCTGTCGTGTATTATCACGCCCTCTTCGCCCCCATTCACGCCTACGGAGCCGTCGCCGTTGCTGAATTAATCCTGATCGCGCCCCTGCGCTTTTGTGTGCCGGTGTTCCTCACCCTCTCGTTTATTCTCTTTGAACATCGTCTGCGTTCGGCTCCCCAGCGTTCCCCCCTAGAACACCTCCAAACCCGCATTTGGCGGTTATTGCAGCCCCTGGGGTTTTGGTTTGCGATCGCCGCCCTCCTCGAATGGATCGCCACCGACAACACCCCCCGCGCCATTGCCCAAGAAGCAATCACCGGCACGATCTTCATCGGCTCCGACTACTTGTTGATCCTGCTTCAATTCACCCTGCTATATCCTCTCCTGCGGCCCCTCTTCCGGCATCGCCTCGCCCTCCCCAGCCTCGCCCTGCTGCAATGGCTGATCTTCCTCGGCATCCACGGCCTGCTCTGGACTCAAACCTCCCCCCTCTCCGCCCAGGTTTTAACCCTCCTCACCACCCTCAAACGCCCCCTCGTTCTCTATTGGCTGCTCTATCTCGGCCTCGGCTATTGCTGCTATGCCCATTGGGATCACCTCCTCGCCTGGTCGCGCCGCCTCTCCCCCTGGATGAAATGGAGCGGCTTGGGCGGATATGCGATCGCCGCCTGCCTAGAATTCGCCCGCCTCACTCAGCCCGGCTTTGCAGACCTCTACACCTTTGAATATGTCCTCATCACCGCCAGCATCAGTCCCCTAATCCTGCTCCTCTGTTGCCTCGATCTCAAACCCACCACCCTGCCCCCCTGGGGTGTGGCCCTAATCCGCCAAATCTCCCGATACAGCCTCGGCATTTACTGTATTAATGGCATTGGGAATAAAATTTTCTCAGTGCTCGCCCGTCCCCTGTTCACAGAACTCAGCCTCAACCTCTGGCAAGTCTCCCTCGTCCGTTTTGGAGGCTGGCTGATTCTCTTTGGTGTATCTTACCGACTCGCCATTCTTCTAGCCCAGTTGGGCTTAAAACGTGTTGTTCAATAAAACCCTTTTAGAATTCGGAGTCGTTTGCCATGCATATCCTTTCGGTTCACAACTACTATCAAGTGCGTGGGGGAGAAGATGTATCCTGCGAAGCCGAAGAAAATATGTTGCGGGAAATGAATCACACCGTGGGTGTCTATAAAAAGCACAATGATGACATCAAAGGAATCAGTAAGTTAAAAGTCGCCCAAAAAACAATTTGGTCGCGCCAAAGCTATCGCGAAATTCAAGCCTATATTCACGAGCATCGCCCCGACCTGATTCACGTTCAAAACTTTTTTCCCCTCATTTCTCCTTCTATTTACTACGCAGCTCAAGCCTTAAATATCCCCATCGTGCAAACCCTGCGGAATTATCGCCTCCTCTGTCCCAATGGCCTCTTTTTCCGTGATGGTCAGGTGTGCGAAGATTGCCTCCACAAACCGATTCCCTATCCGGGCATTGTCCATGCTTGTTATCGCGAAAATCGCCTCGCCACCGCCGTCACCGCCAGTATGTTGGTGGCCCATCGTGCCCTGAAAACCTGGTCAAAACAGGTTTCGCTCTACATCACCCTGACGGAATTTGCCCGCCAAAAATTCATCGAAGGCGGTTTCCCCTCAGACAAAATTGTCACGAAGCCGAATTTTGTCCATCCTGATCCAGGAGTCGGCAGCGGGTCGGGGGGATACGCGCTGTTTGTGGGGCGGCTTTCGGTGGAAAAGGGCCTTGATACGCTCCTGACGGCGTGGCAACAATTACCCAATCCGATTCCGTTAAAAATTGTCGGGGATGGCCCGCTCTCGGATCGAGTGCGGGCGATCGCAGCCCAGAACCCCGCCGTCGAATGGCTCGGCCGCAAAGCCATGCCCGAAGTCCATCACCTCATGGGGGAAGCTCAGTTTCTCGTGTTCCCGTCCCAGTGGTACGAAACCTTTGGGCGCGTCGCCGTCGAAGCCTTCGCGAAGGGAACCCCGGTGATTGCGGCGAATATTGGTGCGATCGCCGAACTCGTCACCGACCATCACACCGGCTTCCACTTCCAACCCGGCGACCCCCAAGACCTCGCCCGCGTCGTCGATGCCGTCCTCCAACAGCCCGCAACCCTTGCCGCCATGCGTCACACCGTCCGCCAAGAATACGAAACCAAATACACCGCCCCCCAAAACTACGCCCGCCTCATGGACATCTACCGCCAAGTCCTCGCCGCTCCTTGCCCAAGGTAACCCGTCATCCCTATCACTCATCCCGGTTGTTCGTCTCACACCACTCACCCCCCTCCGTTCTATGGGATATATTCCGCAATCACGCATCTCCAAACCAGAAGGCAGCGTTTACATTCCTTTGATGCCTCTTGTGGCCGCATCCTTTAGCTCAGCCTTTCTCGTCCGTGCCTTAACGCTGATCAAATTCCCCTCCGTGATCAACCTCGCCCACTTGGGCATCATTCCCCTCGTTTTCGTCCTCGTCCTCCACAAAGCACGGGTGAAAGACCGCACCCAAATTAAAATCACCTATCATCTCCTCATCGCCATCTTGATCTTTCTGTGGGTCACCTTTTGCAGCGCCCTCCTCAACGATGCCGGCATTATCAATGCCATTATGAATTTTTTATTTTTTGGAGAACATTTTCTGTTCTTGATTACCCTAGTTTGTCTGCCCTTAACCGCCGAAAAATTCTACACAATTCGCGCCTTTCTCGTCGGCTGTGCTGCCACCAATACCCTCTTTGCCTATGCCCAGCATTATGTCTTTCAACTGCATCATAAACCCGGACTTGAAGACAATATTAAGGGTGTATTTGTTGGGGGAGGCGCGGGGCATGTGGTGGGGGCTTCAGTGGCCCTCACTTTTGGCATTGTCTACTGTGTGGATGCGAAAAAAATGCCGGTTTGGTTCCGAGCGTTGGTGATGGCCCTCACCTTTTGGCACATGAACATGGCCGATGCGAAGCAAGTGCTTTTATCCCTGGGCATGGCGGGGGGCTGTTTGCTGTTGACCAAGTTTAATAATGTGGTGGAGGCGATTAAGTTTATCGTGGGGGGCGCTTTGTTGGGGTCGGGGTTTTGGTGGTGCATGCAAAACCTAGAGGCGTTTCGTGCCTTCAATACCTGGATGCGTCCCGAAATTTACGGCCCCAATGGTGAAGCAACACTGCTCAAAACGGCGGCGATTCGGATTGTGTCGGGCTATCACGAGCACTGGTGGCATCCGTGGCTGGGGATTGGGCCGGGCCATAGTGTGGGGCGTTTAGGTGGCTGGATGTTGGGGGCCTATGAAAGTCTGCTGTCGCCCCTCGGATCAACAATCCACCCCGCGAGCCAAGAGGTGTGGGTGGCCACGGGTCAGAGTTGGCTGGGGGATCAGTCGAGTATGTTTAGTCCGTTTTTTGGCTGGGCGGGAATTTGGGGGGATGTTGGCTGGTTGGGATTATTTTCATTTCTATATATTTGGTGGGTGGTGTGGAAGTATCTGTGTTTTGATGATTTGTCGCGCTTTTTACTGTTTTGTCCGCTGATGTTTGGGTTAATTTTCACTCAGATGGAAGAACCGGGTTATATGGTGTATGTTGCTACGCTGATTGGGTTGCGTTGGCAACAACATCACTTAACTCAACGGGGAATTTTGCCCCCTCCAACGGCGACCTCAAACGAGAACCGATCGCACCCAAAACGGAAAAAGACTTGGCGCGATCGCATCCGAACCATCCTGCTAGGGGATTAATCTGATCTCGGTTCTCAACACTGCAACGCCCCACAGCATAAAGCACCGCAGATCAAAAATTGTTGTAGATTTCACGATCGCATCTTCAGATTCCCCAAGCTGGGATGGGGCTATTTGCCATCAATAAAATAATCAAGTTGTTCACTGTTCATAAGCAACAAAATTCTTTTATTGACAAATGATAAGTTTAGCCTGATTGAAACGCTCTGAATTGCACAGTGTTTCGATGGTTACTGATCTGACACTCAAATTATTGGGTGGATTTGCCCGGCCCAAGGAAAAAGTGCTAAGGTTCCTGTGTGATTTAATTTTTGCATGCTCATCGTTTAAGACTTGAGTCTGGCTAAACGGCTAAAACCTGATCGTCAACAGATAGTAGTTGAGTCTCGTGCTCAAATCGGTACTATGTTAGAGGCCACTAACACGCTGTGGGACTATCCCAGTGGTCCGTTACCACCGGATTCTCCTCTTTATGTGTCCCGTCCCCCTATTGAAGAGCAAGCCATTCAGACCTTAGCAAAACCGGGAAGTGTCTTACGGATTCGTGCGCCCCAAGGGATGGGTAAATCATCCCTCTGTTTGCGTTTGATCGCGATCGCAAAAGAGCACGACTATGCGATCGCTCGCCTTGATTTTCGCACGATTGGTCGTGAAAACTTAAGGAATGGAGACGCATTTTTAAAATGGTTTTGTATCCAACTGGGCTATTTATTGAAAATCCCGCCTAGTTTTGAAGAATACTGGGACGATCAAGTGGGTGCAAAAATTAGTTGTACTTACTATATTGAAGACTATCTATTACCTACGGTGAACCGGCCGGTGGTGATCCTGTTGCAAGAGGTGGATCGGATTTTTGATTATCCTGAGATTGCGCAGGAGTTTTTACCGTTGCTTCGTTCGTGGCATGAAGAAGCGAAATATTCTGAAAGTTGGCAACAGGTACGGTTGATTTTAGCCTATCGCACGGAATCCTATACGCTCCATGCGGTGAGTTATCAATCGCCCTTTAATGTGGGTTTGCCCCTGCGCTTGCCGTACTTCACGATCGCGCAAGTGGAGCAACTGGCAACCCACTATGAACTCGCCTTGGCAGAAACGCCGATTGCGTCGCTGTATGCCTTAGTGGGGGGCCATCCTCTCTTACTTAATTTGGCGTTTTACCATGCTTGCCAGGCCCAGGGTGCGATCGCAGACTTTTGGCATCAATTTATGCTAGAGGCATCCACGGAAAGTGGTATCTATCACAACCATTTACGGCAATATTGGGGCTTTTTCATTGAGAATCCTGCTCTCGTAGAAGCCTGGTTTGCATTGCTCGACAGTCATCGCCCGGTCAAACTTGATCCTGTGCTGGCATATCAATTAGAAGGCTTAGGATTAATCACCTTAGAAGGGGCAATGGCCATGGTGAGTTGTACCCTGTATCGCAATTATTTTCAACTCTATGGCAGTCGTTGCTTACTGCGATCTCCCAGTCCAGACCCAAGCCCACACTCTGCCTCAGACCCCCTTCCGGCGAGCAGTCTAGACCTTGACCAACTCCACCAAGAAAACCTGACGTTGCGCCAGATGGCACAGGTTGATCCGCTCACCAAACTCTTTAACCGGCGCTACTTTGATCAGCATTTAGCCGAATATTGGCAAAATGCCCTTGAAGAGGGTTACCCGATCGCACTGCTGTTCTGTGATGTTGATTATTTCAAGCTTTATAACGATACCTTTGGCCATGTGGCGGGGGATGACACTCTTCAGAAGGTGGCACAGATTTTAAAACAAATCGTGAACGGCCCGTTTTATTTTGCCGCTCGCTATGGGGGAGAAGAATTTGTCATTGTGTTGCCGGGGGCAGATATTACCCAGGCGGCGGCCTTTGCTGAACATTTGCGTTTGAGCATTCAAGGTCTCGCCATTCCGATTCAGGGGAACGAAACGGTGGTGGGTCGTCTTCCCGACGCGGTCTTGACGGTCAGTTT
>CAZCWE010000242.1:5823-6816 GCA_964502285.1 uncultured Spirulina sp.
TACCATTCCCCAAGCGCAATACACGATTTTAGATTTACTGAAGGCCGCCGATCGCGCCCTCTATACCGCGAAGCAAACCGGTCGCAATCGTGTTTGTCTAGCCACCGACCCCGATTTTTCTGTTGTTCATCCGTCCTAAGCCATGACCCATTTGTATCAAGTGGGGGGCAGCCTACATGGGGATGCGCCCTGTTATGTGGAGCGTCCGGCTGATGCGCAATTACTCGCAGCCTTGTTAGCAGGGGAATGCTGTTATGTTTTCAATGCGCGGCAGATGGGCAAGTCGTCGCTGTTGGTGCGATCGCGCCACCACCTCAGCCAAGCGGGCCATGTGTGTACGTCCTTGGATTTAACCCGAATTGGCGGCGAAACCACCACCCCCACGCAATGGTACAAGGGCATTGTGATGGAGTTATGGCGAGGGCTACGGCTGCAACGGGAGTTAAAAATTAAAACCTGGTGGCGCGAGGCAGCGGATGTGTCGCTATTGCAGAACCTCAGTCACTTTTTAGAAGATGAGGTGTTGCGCTGTTTTCCGGAGCAACAGATTTTCATTTTTATTGATGAAATTGACAGCATTCTCGGCCTCCCTTTTCCGGTGGATGATCTCTTTGCGTTGATTCGGTTTTGTTACAATCAACGGGCAATTAATCCGGACTACAAGCGTCTCAATTTTGCCTTATTTGGCGTGACGACCCCAGCGGATTTAATTCGGGATAAACAGCGCACTCCGTTTAATATTGGTTGCCCGATTGATTTAACTGGGTTTGAGTTGACGCGATCGCGCCCCCTCTTACAGGGTTTAGCCTGCTATCAAGAGCAAGCCGAAGCCATCCTCGCCGCCATTCTCCACTGGACCAACGGCCAACCCTTTCTCACCCAAAAACTCTGCCAACTCGCCGTTGATCACCATGGGCAGTTTCTCCACTGGCATCAAAGCCCCTCTCCCAGCGGGAGAGGGGTTGGGGGTGAGGGCTAGAGCAAATCAATTCA
>CAZCWE010000243.1:0-3721 GCA_964502285.1 uncultured Spirulina sp.
CGCGGTCTGCTCCAGTGGGATGCGCCCCTCGTGGACACCGTGCCGGATTTTGCCGTCGCCGACCCGGAAGCCACCGAAATCATGAGCCTGCGCCATCTCCTCAGTATGCGCAGCGGCATCCACAGCGACGCAGAAGATGAGTTTGATGTAGACGAAGCCACCCCCGAAGACCTCGCCGACTACATCGCCGAGCTTGACCTGTTCAGCGAGCCGGGTGATGCCTTCAGCTACAGCAATCTCTCCGTGTCCCTCGCGGGCTACCTGATCGCCCAAACTGCACGCCCAGACCAAGACCCTTTCTCAGCCCATCAAGCCCTGCTTCAGGACTGGATTCTTGACCCGATCGGCATGGAGGATGCGACCCTGCAACGCAGCGAGGCACTCCGGAGGGACGATGTGGCGATTCCCTATTTGAGGAGTGGCGATGGGGAGGCTGGGTATACCTTTGAGGTGGCGGAGTCGGAGGATTTTGATGATGATGTGCTTGCGCCGTCGGGGGGGTTAAAGGCCAGCATTCAAGACATGGCGGCCTACATGATCACGCAAGTGCAGGAGGGCGTGACTCCGGGGGGCGATCGCATCGTCTCTGCGGCTAACCTGGCTGAAACCTGGGAACCTCGCTGGGGAATCTACGCCATGGGCTGGGAAGTGGGCGACTATCCCGATATTCTGGTGCTGAACCATGAGGGGTTCTACGATAATCAGTTGAGCATGATTGGTCTATTCCCGGACTATGGCTTGGGGTTTGTGGTGCTGACCAATAGTGGCGATGCAGCGGAAAATTTGATCGCCGATGTGACAGATTACCTGATTGAACAAATTGAAGATTTGGAGGAGTAAACCCGCAATTCGGCGGAGTGAGTTTCGTGACAATACGGAGTCATTGATGGAAATCAACCGGACGAAAGCGATCGCACCCTTGCTCTGTATAGAGCCAGATTTTCAGGAAAACAGGCTCTGTCGGGGCGTTTTGAGTCAGTATATACCCTGATCCTATCAGAAATTTCTCTCTTTTTTGTGGTGGATTGTTGGGATCATTATAAGTAACGTTTCTTTGCGATCGCTTGATGGTCGTTAACTCTGCTTGTTAGGATTTAGACATGTTCAAAAGGCAGAACAAAACAGCCTAACTAACCCACACAAAGCGAGGTAAAACGCTGTTCAATACACTGTCTAACTCAATCGCAAAAGCGGCACAAAACAAGAACGCGCCAGACCCAAATCATTAAGATAAGTGGAGTACATAGACAGTTTTTGTCTAGACTCAAACCATACTTGAAGAAGATGTAGGGAACGGATCAGCAAGTCTAGTTTTGGGCCGCTTTTGGTCTGCTTACTGTTGAGGTGTCATCGTCCCTCGGAGCATCCACAGCATCACGATCCTATCCATTCGACTTCCACTGATCATGTCTTATGCTCGTGTCTTACAGGGAATTTGCAGCGGGGTAATCGCGATCGCCCTTCGCGCTGCCAGCGCCGCCGCCGCAGACCCCCTGCACATCCACATTTACCAACAGATTCACCCCGATCTCCCACCCAGTGCTGTAGTTTTGCAGGGAGATGTGCGGGATCAACAGGCGGAAATTCGCCGCATCGAAATCTATCACGCGGGCGATCGCACCCCTCACCAACGCATCACCGGCCTCGCCACCCGCTTCCCTGACCTCAGCACGGCGGGACTGATTCTAGAAGACCTTAACTTTGACGGCTATCGCGATCTGCGCCTGCCGGAATTTCTCCCCGCATCCCCTAATATTCCCTATCTCTATTGGCTCTACAATCCGGAAACGGCCCGGTTTGAGCGGAATCGTGACTTAGAAATCATCACCAGTCCGGTGGTGGATACAGATCGCCAATTGATCACCTCGATGAGTCGGGTGAATGCCGTGACCTATGTGTTGAGCGACTATCAAATCGAGGGCGATCGCATTCAGTTGGTGCGAGAACAAACGGAAATTTATAACAATCGAGATCAAAAGCGGGTGATTGTTAAAGTGTGGCAGGATGGCCAGTTTGTCGTGGTCAGCGATCGCACTGAACCCGCCGCTCCCTAGTTGTTAGCAGTGATTCCTTGGATTAAACCATGACTCCCCCCTCTAACAAACGCAAAGTTGCCGACGCTGCCTTTCAACAATCCTTGGCAGACCTTGAGCAACTCCTCGCCGAAGCCGATCCGCCCCAACCCCAGCAGAATGGCAAAACCCCACCCCCTGCGCCCCCACGGTCTCAAGTCCCGCCCAAGCGACGCTCCTCTCCCAACTCTGCCCACTGGCACGATGCCACCCCCGATCTAGAGGAGGGTTAATCATGGCATACACGGCCGATATCCCTTGTGGATAGTCAAGTCTTGACGAATCACCAAACGATAGTATCCTTGCTGAGAAGCTCTCCTGTCCAGAATTTAACCGTCATTCCGTCTTGGACTCAGCCCTAGGTCGCTCGCCATCCTGAACGCCGCCCTTTCTTCATTTCATGCACTGATGACGCTAAATTCACCCCCCGCAGCAGCAACCCCATCCCCCGCCCACAATCGCATTCTCTGGATTGACAACATTCGCGCCATTGGCATTCTCCAAGTCCTGTTTGTTCATACGGGGCGGTTTCGGGCCGATTGGTTTATCTATGTTTTCTCGTTTTTCATGCCCCTATTTTTCTTTTTATCGGGGCTATTTGTGAAAGATTCGCTGCGATCGCAACCCTTTATCCCCTTCTTGAAAGATAAATGCCTCCGGCGGCTGATTCCGTACTTTGCCTTTAGTGCGGTGAGTTATCTATTTTGGATTGTGCTGATTCGACCCATGGATCTCGGTCTTCCTTCAACTCCGCCCGCTGTGCAGCCGTTGGTGGGGATTTTTTACGGTGTCGGCGGTTACGGTTGGCTCCAGCATGATATTAGTCTGTGGTTTTTGATGTGTCTATTGATGACAGAAATTGCCTTTTATGGCTTAATTCGATTGCCATCAAAGCGATATTTGATCGCGGCTTTGGGACTGTGTGCAGTGGTGGGCTATGAACTCTTTTTTCTGACGAAAGATGTTCTGTATCAACTTGATTGGATTCCCTATCCTCTGCAATATCGTCTGCCGTGGTGCATGGATCTGATGTTGACGGCGGTGGTGTTTTACGGGGCGGGGTATCTCTGTCGATCCTATGTGTTGAGCGATCGCTTCACGACTTGGCATCGGGGCTGGATTGTCGGGGGAGCGATCGCCGCCTACATCATCGGTACTGAAATGAACAGCACCATGAACTTTGTTGTCGGCAACTTCGGCAACTTTGCCTATTTCTACCTCGGTGCATTGGGTGGCATTTTTGTTTGGCTCCACCTTTCTCGCTGCATTCCCCCGAATCCGGTGCTCACCGTCATCGGTCAAAGCTCTCTCACCATTTATCTCCTCCATCTCCTCGTGTTTCCTTTGATTACCGGTGTTTTAACCATCGCCCTCCACATTCCCAACGAATCCTTAAAAGGGGTCTGGTGGGCCGCGACGCTTTACACCGGTATTACCACAGCAGTGCTGATTCCTGTCCATTATCTTTTGACCCGTTACACGCCCTGGCTCGTGGGTCTCCGCCGCCGTCGTCCCGCCCCAATGTCATCATGACCGTGGCCCGAAAATAAACCGCAGTTGAATCGTCCAATCGAGAGCGCCCTGACGGTGAATCTCCACCTGCTGGATAAATTCGCGGAGATAAAACCGCCGTTCCGCTTCCGATAGAT
>CAZCWE010000243.1:3731-6803 GCA_964502285.1 uncultured Spirulina sp.
CAAAATTGCGGCAAGGACACAGTTTGCGCGATCGCACTTAAATTTTCCGGTGGGAGTTGAGCCAGTTGGGCGCGGGCGGCGGCGATTTCGGTTTGGAGTTTGTAGCGGCGCAGTTGGGCGGTTTCAGCGTCGAGAATGCCAGAAGCTTCGAGGTCGGGAAGTTGGGCGAGAATCCCTTGTTTTTGGGTGATCTCGGCCTTGGTACGCTGATGCAGGGCGTTGAGGTTGGGCGCATTGATCTGGGCAACTGCCGCCGGGAGTTCCTGACAGACCGCCGTGATCACCGCTTGGAGCATTTTGTCGTAGGCGATCGCGCTACATTTTGCCGCCGCCCCACAGGCCACCGGCCGCAGATAGAGATAATCCGGTTTGTGCTTGCCCCGTTGGGTCGTGCGCGTGATCCGATAGCGTGACCCACAGGCCCCACAGATGACAAGACCCGCGAGCGATCGCGGCGCACTGGCCGTCCGGGGCGGCAGGCGACGATTGCGCCGCAGCAGCCGATCAATCTGGGCCGCCTCATCCCGCGTCAACAGGGCCATGTGGGTATCCGCCACCGTTTCGCCATTGTGGTAGGTAATATCACCGCGATACACCGGATTCGTCAGCCAGCGCCGCCCCGTCGTCACCGCAATTTTTTTGCCGTACTTCTTCTCCAAATAGCGCACCGCCCCCCGCAGCGACCCAAACAGCAAAAACTGTTCAAAAAAATCCTTCACCACCGGAGCCGTACTGCGATCCACCAAGTAGCGGTCTTGGCCGCGTCGGTAGCCGTAGGGAGCCTTGCCCGGTGGGGGTTTGGCATGGATGCGGTTGCGGGCGTGGCCGTGGCGGATGCGGCGACTTTGTTGGTGGGCTTGGATTTGGTCGAGCAGCACCATCAGGCCGGTGGTTCCCCCGTGGCGATAGTCCTGTTTAATCGCAATCACTTCCACCGCCGCCGCTTCCAGACGCGCCATCACTTCGCTGACGGCTTCGAGAGTGTCGCCGAACTCTTCTAAATGCCGCACCAACACATACTTGGGCGGGTCGATGGGGCAGCGATCGAGGAGGCGCGTCAGTTCGGTGCGATCGCCACAGTCTTGATACACTCCATCCACCTCCACCCCCCAGATTCCCGGATCGGGGCAAGGCTCCAACAGTGGATCACTGTAGAGATAGGCCACGATGGTCATGGCGTGGGCAGTTGCGTCCGCTGCCGGGCGAGCCAATCTTGCAAAATCGGGTTCACTAACTCCGGTGCTTCATCCTGGGGACAATGGCCCACATTCGGCAGCGGGATGAATTCTGCAATGGCCGCCGCTGCCACCAATTGCCGACCGAGGGCGATGGGTTCCCAGGGATCAGCCTCGCCCCAGAGCACGATCGCAGGACAGGGCAAGTGAGGCAATAAATCTTCCGGGAGCGGCCCTTGGGAATAGGTGGTAAACGCGGCAAACCCCGCCGCCGCGCCCTCATCAGCCGCAGGTTTCAGCAGCATGGCCACGAGTTCATCGGTGACGGCATCCGGGTTGCCATAGGCTTGGAGGAGGGCCCGGCGCACATTGTTGGGCTGGGCGGCCAATTGGAAAAAGAACGTTGCAAACCAGGGTTGTTTGAGAAGGCCTTGCAACAGGGGAACGCTGAGACGCTGATGCCAGGGTTGGGTGGCGCGGTGGCGTTCGTGGAGGAGGCGGAGAGAGAAGTTAAGAGCAGCCACGCCGAGGACGCGATCGCTGAAACTCACCGCCGTTTGCATCGCCACGATCGCCCCGATGGAATTGCCAATCAAAAACGCCGCATCCCCCACCACCTGATCACAAAAATCCGCAATCTGTTGCGCCCAGGTTTCAAAGGTGTAGCTCAAGGGCTGGCCCGGTGTCGGTTTCGCCGATCCCCCAAACCCCAACAGATCAATGGCATAGCAGCGGTAATCTGCCCCCAAAACGGGTAACGTCTGTCGCCAATGGCCCCAGGATGCGCCAAAACCGTGGATGAGCACCACCGCCGGGCCCTGATTGCCCACCTGTTGGTAGCAGATGGGCAGGTCGTGCCAATGCCAGGTGGCGGCGGGAGTGTCGAGGGGAAGGGGCAGGGTCATGGGTGCGATCGCAATCTCAAAACTGGACTGAACTTAACGTAGCGCGAAACGCCTTGATGGGGTCTAATTGCGGGGGGCGGCGATGATGGGGTCGTTGGCAGTGGGGGGCGTGTTGGTGGTGTTGGGGTTGGCCTGCGGTGGGTTGAGGAAATGTTGATAGGTGGCCCGCGAGAGGTCTTGGATCAAGACACGGGCGCGATCGTCGTTATGGGGACGGCCCACGAGGGCGGCGATCGCATAGCGTTTTCCCATCGGGGTATCCACAATCCCCACATCCCCCAGCATTGACCCAATATCCCCCGTTTTATGGGCAATAACGGCCTGCTCATCCAGGCCCTGGGGCAGCAGATCGCGGTTTTCCACCTGCTGCATAATGCGGATCAGTTGATCCCGCGATCGCAGTGACACTAGCTTGCCATCGTGAACCATCGCCAACAGTGTCACCAAATCCATCGGACTCGTTTGGTTCGTTCCCGACAGATCCGGCAGGAGATTTTGAATCGAGGTGTGTTTTAATCCCCAATCCTTAAACCGCTCATTGAGCAAGGTTGCCCCCCCCAACCGCTGAATCAACATATTCGTGGCGGTGTTGTCGCTGATGACGATCATCTTTTCGGCAGTTTCG
Source organism: uncultured Spirulina sp. (assembly GCA_964502285.1). Taxonomy (GTDB): domain Bacteria; phylum Cyanobacteriota; class Cyanobacteriia; order Cyanobacteriales; family Spirulinaceae; genus Spirulina. The sequence continues at coordinate 6,437 of CAZCWE010000243.1, forward strand.
CTCAGGCTGTAGGTTTTGCCCGGCGTTTCGTACTGCATCGTGCCCGAACCCGACGCCATCAATTCCTGCGTCATCACCAACGGTTCCGACAGATTCACCAACCCCCGATCCACCTCCTGGAACACGGCGATCAAAATGGGCAATTTAATCGTACTGGCGGCGGCCATGGTGGCCGTGCCGTTGAGATTGGCAAAATCTCCCGTATCCAAATCCACCACAAACACACTGGGCTGAAGATCGGGCTGTTGGGCTGCGATCGCGGCCAATGTCCCTTTTAAGCCGGTCAATTCTTGGCCCAACTGCAACGGCGGCACAGTATCCGCTGGGCTGGGCGGGGCGGGGCTGCCAGAGGGCGAGGGGTCATGAA
>CAZCWE010000244.1:0-6771 GCA_964502285.1 uncultured Spirulina sp.
GTTTGCGGTGATCGCGCTTCAGGGCTTCGGCTTTGCGGCGTTTGTATTCTTGCAGTTGTTCGGGGGTTTCCCAGGCCGTTGCATAGATGCGTTGCAGTTGTTGGCGGTTTTCGTCGCCGCGCCAATAGGCCCCGGCGACGCTTTCGAGGGCGATCGCCTTCGGATTCAGCTCACTCGTATTCTCCACATGGGGCCCCGCACAGAGATCCCACCATTCTTCCCCCAAGTGATAGAGGGTAATTTCGTCCCCTTTAATCAAGTCGCTGAGAATTTCCAGCTTGTAGGGTTCTTCGATCTGCTCAATCCGCGCCTGGGCATCGTCGCGGCTCACGGCTTCGCGCACCACCGGCAGTTTCTTTTTAATGATCTTGTCCATCTCCTTCTTGATGGCCTTCAAATCCTGCTCGGTGAAGGGTTCCGGATTATCAAAATCATAATAAAAGCCCGTTTCTGTCCAAGGGCCAATCGTCACCTGTGCCGTGGGGAAAAGCTTCTGCACAGCCATCGCCATCACATGGGAGGCGGTGTGACGGATGCGCTTCAGGGTGTCCGATTCGCTGGTGCGGAGGAGCTTAATCGGTTCGGGCGCGGGATTTTCAGCACTGGACATGGATCAATTTACCTTAACGTTATTCAACAATTCGGACAGAAACTGCGCAATCTCCCAAGGATTCCGCGTCGTGCTTATTGTACCGTTGTGGCATGGGTTTTAGGGGCGATCGCAGGTGCGAGCCGATCAATCTGGGTTTGCTCCCACGGGTGGATGATTTTGCCAAGCCCTTACACAGCCCAACGACCAAAATTATTGATCTGCCCAAAAGATGACCCGGATGGCATCATCGGAGCGATCGCAAAAACGGCTAAATTGCTGAACATCGAAATGCGCAAACTCTCGATGATGGTCTGCCGCCTCAACCTGCTTCATCTCCTTCAGCGTCATCCAAGAGGGTCGATTCGCATCAGACCAATACTGGTCAATAAAAGCCCGTAATGGCGGACTCAGATCAGCGGGAAAATCCCGCTCTCCCGACCCTTCAAAATAAATCCGATAGTTATATTTGCCCCAACTCTCCGGCGCGATATTCTGGGGAACTCGTTCGCCGCCATAATCTAGATCAGCAACTAAATCATCCCCCAACACCCAACCATTGGAGCGTTTCACTTCAATAACGGCATACATGGTGGTACTCATCGCGCCAATACTATCAACTGGGGTCTAGGTGAGCATTCGCGTTGTCATCCTCTGAGACAAAGATCATGCATGGCAGTCGCTCAACCAGAACATTCAACCAACCCGATCGCACTCACAACGAAATACAGGAGATGGTGGATGAGAAGAGGACTGTCCAGCAACGCAGAGGTTTGCGATGGTTGGCTGGATCTCTTGGCAATTTAGCAGGAGCGATCGCATCACCCACTCAAGCAGTAAATAACTTATCCAGTTGTCTTTTCACCCACTGCACCGGGTTTTGATTGTACTCCGATGAATTGAGCAGTCCCAACTCCCGCAGCCGCCGTTTTTGCAGCGATAGTTCTTCCTCATGCCGCCCCATCTGCTGCACAATCACTTCGTACAGGCGGGGCTGGCTTTGCAACAGTTGATTAAACCCTTGGGGATTGATCGCAAAGAGCGTCGTGTCTTCCATTGCTCTCACGGTCACCGTTCGAGCAATGCCCAGCATCAATGAGAACTCACCGATAAATTGGCCAGCCTCCAAAACCGTTGGTGGTTGCTCCAACCCAGTGATCGCATAGCCCACTGAACCCGACAAGATAATATAAAATGCATCGCCTGAATCGCCCTCACGATAGAGGATCTCCTCGGTTTCTAGCCGCCGTCGATAGCCAACCTCCACCAGCTTTCGCAATTCCAATTCCGTACAATTTTCAAAATACGACCCCTGCCGTAGTAAATCTCGAACAGGGATAGGCTTGGTTAAGGGATCAATGAAGTGATGGTGAGGTTGTTGTAGCTCCGCATGATGGGGATAGTGCTCTGGCGATGAGGAAATTAACACATTGGGGTTGCGCTGCCATACGTTCAAGCGGGGGGATGCTAATTGAATGCCGCGTTGCCGTAGATTTTGTTCGATGATGAAATGCAACGAGCTTTCCGTCTTGTATTTAATGTCAATGCGCGTTACCCAAACCCACAAGACAAATTCCAGCGCATGATCACTAAAGTTCATGAAGTAGGCTTCTGCCGGTTTTTCAAACGACACCGTCTCTTCGGTATAGGCCGAATCGAGCAGGGCTTCAATGACCAAAACCGGATCACTTTCGTGGGTGACATTCACGGGAATTGTCACCCACCCTTTGGTATTGTGATACGTCCAATTGATCACCTGATCGCTGATGAGTGAACTGTTGGGGATCACAATATGTCGGTGCGTGAAGGTTCGGAGCACCGTTGCCCGCAGCGACACCTCAGTCACATAACCCGTTAAACCCTGCCACTCAACAAAATCGCCAACCTTGATCTTTCGCTCGATTAGCAACATCAGCCCACTAATAAAGTTTCGGGTCATGTCTTGCAGACCGAAGCCAATGCCGATGCCTAAGCTGCCAGCAACGACCGCGAGAGAGGATAAGTTTACGCCAACGACCTGGAGCATCAGAATAAAACTAAAAGCACCGATCGCATATCCCGTGATGATCGCAATGGACTCTCGATTGCCTTGTCGTAACCCCAACCGTTCCAGCAAAAATCGCACCAAAATCTGCCGACAAACGATCGCAATGAGAATCGCGATCGCTAAACTGGCAACCAGAGGGAGAATGCTGCTGAGCGTGACAAGACTGTCGCCAATCCGGAGTAATGGGGTATCCACTACTGCCAGCCAGTTCAACGGATTGTGCATAGAAACCCGTCCTAAGGGCTAACGTACACAGTCCATCTTAAGGGGCTTGTCTCCTCAAGGGACACAGGTGCTCTGCGGCGAGGGATGGGCAAACGTTCCATAAACCCGATCGCACCCACATCTGAACGAGAGACAAGGGATGAGACAAGATTGCCCAGCAGCGATCGCCAACGGTTTGCGGCTGTCGTGACCCGCTAGCGATCGCACCAATCACCGAATCTAACTTGCGATCGCACTCTGAAACGGCGTACTTTGGTTCGTGCCGAGGACGCGGTTAAGTTTGCCGCTTTGGTAGCCCTCAAGATCAAGGGTGACGTAGGTAAAGCCGAATTCTTCAAATTTAGCCACCAAGGGCGGCAAATCCGTTTGCGCCACGAAGTCTTTAATCTGATCCGGCAGGAGTTCAATCCGGGCCGTATCCCCTTCGGAACGGACGCGGATAGTTTGCCACCCCAAACGGCGGAGATGCACCTCCGCCCGTCCCACCCGCTGCAACTTGGCCACGGTGATTTCTTCGCCGTAGGGAAAGCGGGAACTGAGGCAGGGTTGGGCGGGCTTGTCCCACCAGGGCAGGTCGAGGGCGCGGCTGATTTCGCGTTCTTGGGCGGCTTGGATGCCGGGGCGATAGTCGTGGAGATCATCGGCGTTGACTCCATCAACCACGTAGGGATAACCCCGTTCGAGGGCGAGGGGTTTGAGGGTGTCGTGGAGTTCGCTTTTGCAGAAATAGCAGCGGTTGACGGGGTTGCTGGTGTAGTCGGGGTTCTGCATTTCGTGGGTTTCAACGCAGTCGTGGGGGATGCCGATCGCCGCCGCTTGAATCCGCGCATCTTCTAAATCTTCCGGCAGCAGGGACGGCGACATGGCCGTGATCGCGAGGGCGCGATCGCCCAAGACATCAAACGCCACCTTCGCCACCAACGTACTATCAATCCCCCCCGAATAGGCGATCAAAGCGCGATCCATCTCTGCAAAGAGCGATCGCAGTTGCTCTAGTTTAATCATGGTCAAAGTGGTAGACATAAATAATCGTTACCTGTGGTGTGAGCGAAAAACTCCCGTGAGACCCGATCAGGTCAGCGAGAGATCAAAGCGAACCCGCCCATCGCTGCAAGACAGTGATGTTGTGGGCTGGGTATCCTTTGCCCATTCCATAACATCGCAGCGTATCGACGTAGCCTTAAGACGCGATGATAGAAATATAGGGCTTGGCGAAAATCATCCGCCCCGCAGAGGTTTGCAGCGCCGACGTGACCACCACTTGAAGCTGATCGCCGAGATGTTCTGACCCTTCTTCCACCACGACCATCGTGCCATCTTCGAGATAACCAACGCCCTGCTCTGGCTCTTTCCCCTGCTTGAGAATTTTTAGATCGAGGGTATCCCCCGGTAGATAAATCGGGCGAATCGCTTGGGCGAGGTCGTTAACATTAAGCACCGCCACCTTTTGCAGATTCGCCACCTTGCTGAGGTTGTAGTCATTGGTGAGCAGTGTGCCGTTGATTTCCTGGGAGAAACGCACGAGTTTCGCATCCACGGTGGGGATGTCGTCGTAGTCCGTGGGATTGATCACCAATTGTTCCGGGAAAGCGGCCTGCATCCGGTTGAGAATGTCTAAGCCCCGTCGCCCCCGGAGCCGTTTTTGGTCGTTGGAACTGTCGGCGAGGAGTTGTAGTTCTTGGAGGACAAATTGGGGGATGAGGATTTGGCCTTCAATGAAGCCGGTGGCGAGGAGTTCTTCGATCCGCCCGTCGATGATGCAACTGGTGTCGAGAATTTTGGTGATCGCGGCTTGGAGAGCAGGGTTTCAATGCTGCTGGGGTTAATCAGGCGGAGGAAGGTGCGCCCGTGGGTATCGGCCAGGGAAACCCCCAGGAACGAAAACATCACACTGACTAAAACGGCGCTGAGGGGTTTAACGAGGCTAAATTCGTCAGGGATGGGCAACAGAAAGATGGGAGCCAGCATCAGGTTCGCCAAGAGTAAGCCCAGTACCCATCCGATCGCACGGGTGAGGATGGTTTCAATGGGGAGGCTGCGGACGGTGGCTTCGAGACGACGGTAGGTGGTCTGAGCCGTGAGGCCGAAGGCTAACCCCACGATCGCACCAAAGCTGGCAATGATCAGCCGTACCGCTTCAATGTTGGTAACTTGTGTCAGCACATCCGGCGGTGCAAGGTCGATGGCTTCGTAGCCGACTCCCGCTAGGGCTAAAACAAATATGCTGATAATGACGGCATCTAACATGATGATGATTCCCAAAATTGGGCGAATTTATGGTCGGTTGTTGAACCTCTGTCTATTATATCGGGGGAGGAAAGGGGGCTTAATTCGGTTTTCTGGGTTGGGGAGGGGGAATGAACGGACTTAGGGTTTGAGGATGGGAGGGGAATAGGGCGGCGTTTCTAGGGGTTTGGGGGGTGAATCGGGGAATACCCTATGGTTGAGGTGGTGGGCGCAGCGCGATCGCACTCGATCTCAACCCTGAAGATTGGCCGTCTATTTGTAAGGAATTCGTAATTTTTAAGGCTTTTTTTCGTTGGATTGATCTCAGGACAGGACAAAAAAGCTAAAACCCTTGATAGATATAGATTTTGGTTGTTTTTCACAAATTTTAACTGAATCTAACGCTCAGTCATTTTCAAGACCTGGAATCCAATGTTTTGTCCTGTATTCAGGCGATCGCTGCTCTGTTAGGCAGAGCGGCAAACAAAAACGCTATAACGTCAGTAGTGGCGTCATACTCGTAACCCATTCTTCAAACCGCCACCCAAGCCCTGTTTCCCGATTTACGCCATGATTGCGATAAGTGATAACTATAAACTGACACCCGAAGAGTATCTCGCGGCTGAAGCCAAAAGTCTCATCAAACATGAATATATTGACGGAGAAGTGTATGCAATGGCTGGTACAACGGATAGTCATAATACGATTGGACTTAATCTAGCCTTTCTCATCCGGAGCCATCTGAGAGGAACAGAGTGCCGAATTTACTTTGCAGATATCAAAGCACAAATCGAAGCTAAAAACTGTTTTTATTATCCGGATTTGCTCGTAACCTGTGATGCTAGAGATCGGGAAACCTCAAGCTATAAATGCTTTCCTAAGCTGATCATTGAGATATTGTCCGACAGCACAGAAGGATTTGATCGAGGGGATAAATTTAATGACTATCAAACCTTGATGAGTTTGGAAGAGTACGTTTTGGTGAGCAGTAAGCATCAACGTGTTGAAATTTTTCACCGCCAGGATCACGCTTGGCAATATGAACGATACGATCTAGAGCGATCGCACATCCGATTAGCCAGTCTTGATTTAGAGATTGTGATCCCTGATGTTTATGAAGATGTCACCTTTGAAACGGGTGATGATCGTGCTGTGTAAGGACAAATCATCGGGTGTATCCTATCGCAAAGGTCAATGACACAAAAACCGATGGCAAGGGTTCACACTCACGGACAAGGGACAGCGATCGCGACTCCGATTGTGTCGGCCTATCTCCATATTCCCTTTTGTCGGCGGCGCTGCTTTTATTGCGATTTTCCGATTAGCGTCGTGGGAGAGCGGCGCGATCGCACCCCATCCCAGAGCATTCCCCCCTACCTCGCTGCCCTCACCCAGGAAATCAACCTCACCGCCTCGCGCCATGCCCTCCATCCGCTCCAAACCGTCTTTTTCGGCGGCGGTACTCCCTCCCTGCTGCATCCTGAGCAAATCGATCAACTCCTGACAGCGTTGGATCGCACCTTCGGCCTGGCTGCGGGGGTGGAAATTGCGATGGAAATTGATCCGGGGACATTCACCTTTGAGCAGCTTCAGGGTTATCGTGCGGCGGGGGTGAATCGGTTTAGCCTGGGGGCGCAGGCGTTTCAGGATGAACTCTTGCACGTGTGTGGGCGATCGCATACTG
>CAZCWE010000245.1:0-3797 GCA_964502285.1 uncultured Spirulina sp.
ACCAGTGCCACCGTGGCCGAGATGGCGATCGCGATGTGCGGCCCGCTCTTTGCCGCCACCACCGCCGCCCAAGTGCCCATCGATGGGGGAAGCGATCGCGTCATTTAGTCTTACTCAGGGGATGCCGTCAGCCCGTTGGACATCCTCGCACCGGAGTTACGGTTACTGAGGCTGGGAAGTATGGGGCAGCGTGATCGTAAACAACGTACCGCGCCCCAGTTCGGACGTGCAGGTCAGCGTACCGTTGTGTTTTTCGGTAATGATTTGATGCGCGATCGCCATCCCTAGGCCGGTTCCTTGCCCCGCGAGTTTAGTGGTAAAGCCCTGCTCAAAAATACGGTTTTGCGTTTCTGCATCCATGCCGCTGCCGTTATCCTGAATTTCAATCTGTAGGTGTTGTGCATCGATAGCGATCGTGCGAATCGTAATCTGATTGGGATTCGCCTCGATTTCAGCATAACTTCGGTGTTGATTGACAGCATCAAAAGCATCAATGGCATTCGCCAAAATATTAATAAAAACCTGATTTAACTGTCCGACAAAACAATTAATTGGCGGGATATCGCCATACTCCTTGACAATTGCGATCGCGGGCCGATTTGGTAATGCCTTTGTGCGATGCTTCAGGATCAAAAGTGTGCTATCCAAACCAGAATGAATATCAAATAAACTTTGTCGCTCTTGATCGCGACGGGAAAACACTCGTAAACTGCGACTAATATCACGAATGCGCTCAACACCCAACGTCATTGAACTCAGGAGTTTTGGTAAATCATCACGGATAAAATCAAGATCAATATCTTCGATCGCATCTTCTAGTTCCGCATCAGGATTCGGTAACTTTTTCTGATATAAATCGATCAACTCAAAGAGGTCTGCGACATACCCTTGAGCGGGTTTAATATTTCCCATTAAAAAACCGGTGGGATTATTGATTTCATGGGCTATTCCTGAAACTAAATTACCGAGACTCGACATTTTTTCACTCTGAACCAGTTGTAATTGAGTCGATTTCAACGTCTCAATTTGCACCTCTAGCTCTCTGAGGAGTTGGCGTTTTTCGTCAAAATTGGTTGATATGGTTTGAAACCATGGTTGCCAGAGTTCCGGCAAATTATCAGGGATAGATTCTACTGTTCCTTGTGTTTCGTTGCTAATGTGTTCAGTGAGTTGGCAAGCGGGCTGCACAAATATAGTCTTGAGGATTCTGCTCGTGAAGATCAAGCAAATTCCTAATCCCAATAAAGGAATAAACAAAGCCAATAAACTATCTTGAAAAATAGTTTTATAAATGGCACGATCTGGCACAAAGCTAATCAAATGCCAATGGGGTTGTTCTAAATATTGATGAATAATCCCAAAACTCTGATAATGGATCACCTCACCATTCGGCTGCTGAAGAATGGCATCAATCTCAGGCATGAGTTTTTGGGGTAGCGCCATTTCTAACGTCTTGATCTCACGATCTTCTGCTGTAATTAAGCGAGGATGGGCTAATAATTGGTGGTCTTCTCCGACAATCAAGAGCGTACCTTGAGGATACGAAAAGTTTTGAATAAAACGGCTTAAAATATCTAACGTCAGATCCACAGAAACCGTGCCTAAAAATCTTGCTTTTTGATACACCGGCACGCCTGCGGTTACCATCAAACCTTTGCCAGCAAGATCAAGATAAGCCGGTGTCCAAAAATAATCTCGTTGCGGATTATTTTCGGGTGTACCATTGACGAAAAACGGAGCGTCTAAGATGGCTTCCTCAAATTGAACATGGGCATCGTAGGGATATAAATTAATAAAGTGTTGAGCTGATGTGTAGTACGTCCAGGTGATGTCTGGAATATTTTGTGTGGTCACTTTAAAAAGTGGATTCAGCAGGAACGCCATATTTAGCTCTTGCTGAAATAATTGGTCTGCTTGAAGTTGGGAAAATGTACCGAGACCACTTAGGTTTCCCACTTGTTCACGGTGCTGTGTTGAATTGGGGACGAGGTGATAGTATGCTTCATTTTCTTCGATAATCTGCGATCGCACGTTCTGGAGATAACGGCTGTTCCCCATATCACTGGGCGCGTTGATATGGTCTTCGGCCGTTTCCTGGAGGATATGCAGGTGATCGGTTACGGATTTAACAATACTGTCTAGGTTGATCGCGCTTTCCGCAAAACTATCTTGAAAAATCTTCAACTCGTGGTGATAGGCTGTGCGTCCCTGGAGTCCTAAAAGACTTATGGAAATTACGATGACAATGGCAAAGGCTATGGTCAGAAGATTCTGATACTTTGTAAAGAGATTCATGGCTTTAGAAAATCCTCTGAAGGGAAGCCGCTAACATAATACAGTTATCAAACATCACACTCTTAAAATGTACAGTCATAATTTTCCTGACTCGAAGAAAATGATTGAAGCAGCATATTTACTCGAATCATTTGCCCAGCTATTCCAAAAAGTACCGTATTCTAGCCATTTTCTCAATACAAATGAGACCCCAAGAATCAGGATTTTTAGTGATTGTGTTGAGTCGTGATTCAGGGGAAATGTAGAGCAACCCCTGTTGTGTATCAATCAGAATGCAGTGTGAGGGGTTAGGACTGCGATCGCCACACCGACCGCCAGGGTTTGCCCCCCACCTCCAGCCCACAGGTGGAACTCGTTGCTGTTAATAGGGTTGATTCGCGGCCATTCCAATGCCGCTCCCACAGGCGCAGCGTCACATCGCCCCGCATCGTATCGCGACAACAGAACTGCATCCCCCCCCGCGTCGGTGCTCGCAGGGGTGTTCCGGTGTGGGTCGTCGTCCCCACCAATTCCACCCGATACCGCCAATTTTCTGCCCCCATTACCCATCGCCCCCAGGGGTCAATCGCCCAAGTGACGCGGCTATTCCAGGGCACAAACTCATAGAACTGTCCCCGGTAGTGCAGCCCCACCATCGCTACGGATTCCGCCCAGGTCAGCACTTCCCGCCGTCCGCCGCCCGCCGTCAGGGCTAGATCCGGCTCACCCTCGAAACTGTTGCAGTTGAGCCAAAACCACTCGCGGGGGAAGGCGCGACCCCAATTTTTTTCGCTGTAGGCGGGGGCTTGATTGAGGAAATACATCTGACCGTTCCAGTCAATCCAACCGTTGGCGAGGCCGTGGGCCATGAGGATTTGCCAGCCGGGTTCAAAAATTTGAAATTGCGAGAGCCAACCCGCCGTTGATTGTTGGGGATGATGGGGAACGCCCCAACCGTAGAGGGGCGCGATCGCATAGTCCCAGCGGCAATAGAACCCCGTGGCGGGGTCGCGGAGATAGCCCTGGTTGAGGTGGGCGGTGGCTTGGTAGCCTTCGGTGCTGTGGGCGTGGAATTGGTCGGGGGGGAGTTCGTGGCGGGGTAGGGTGGGGGTGCGCCAATGGCCGAGGGCGAGGCGATCGCCCTCGGCCCAAAACAGATCCACATCGGGCAGCGATCGCCACAAATATCCATCTTGGGGGCCGAGGATTTGCGCCGCGCCGCCGCTGTGGGCTTGGCCGCCTTGGGGGTCTTCGATGGAATACATGAACGCGAAGGTTTCCCGCAGTTGGGGCAGCGTCACCCGGTAATACCAACCTTCAAAAAACCGCTGATCACTGCCATCCCAGTGATAACCGCTGTGGGGCGTTTGTAAACGGATGCTCGTCATGGTTCGGCTCGTCGGATACGGTTTGGATTGCACGCTCTGCCCTATCCTAAAGGTTTCTGCAAACTTGGATGCACCCATGGCTGAAATTCTTGCCCACCCTTACCCCTATCCCCTGCCGCCCTTGTCCCAAGTGGC
>CAZCWE010000245.1:3807-6759 GCA_964502285.1 uncultured Spirulina sp.
GGGGGTTTTGGGGCAGCCTTGGGCAATGACGTGACGAAACTGCAAGCGATCGTCACCACGGTACAGGCATTACTCGCCACCTGTCGCCGCTTGGGAATTACCGTGATTCATACCCTCGAATGCCATCAGCCGGATTTGTCCGACTGTCCCCCGGCGAAACGGGAGCGGGGCAAGGGCAGTTTGACGATTGGCGATCGCGGCCCCATGGGTCGCATCCTGATCCAAGGCGAACCCGGCAACGCGATCATCCCCGCACTCACCCCCCAACCCGGCGAAATCGTCATCCACAAACCGGGCAAAGGCGCATTTTATAACACACCCCTCCCCCAAGAACTCGAACAACGCGCCATCACCCACCTCCTTTTCACAGGGGTCACCACGGAAGTCTGTGTCCAAACCACGATGCGCGAGGCCTGCGATCGCGGCTACGAATGCCTCCTGATCGAAGATGCCACCGCCAGCTATTTTGAAGACTTCAAAACCGCCACGATCAAGATGGTCACCGCCCAAGGCGGCATCGTCGGCTGGAGCGCCCCCAGCACCGCAGTTTTAGCCGGGTTAGCCGCGCTCGAAGGCGGCCAGGTTAAATCTTGAGCAGTTGCATCAGGGCATACAAGGTTTTGCGATCGTGGGATAACGTCACCTGCTGTCGATCGGGAGCCTGGGGGTGATGTTTGCCGATCTGTTTGAGGTATTTTTCAATGGCGGTGTAGGACGTATTATTTTGAAGTTGGATGGTGATATCTTTGGCGATTTTGAGATTTTTCAAACTGCCCGTATTGTTGAGCCAATCTAATGTATGCATAATCCCCATCAATCGCCCACTATCATCCCCCGATGCGGCAACAAAATGATAGGCGATCGTGCGTGAATAGATGCGCTGGCGCTGAAGTGTTTGGGTCGCGTTTTGGAGATCATCGGGCGTGATGTCGGTGTAGTTGGGATGGATTTTGATTTGAGTATCCACATATTCGAGGAGTTCATTTTTCCAAACTCGAAACGCTTTGATTTTTTGTAAACCGTCGTGATCTTGCGATCGCTTCTGGTGCAAAATAAGAGCTTTTTCCGCTGCTGGCGGACAAAATCGAATGCGCACCGGAATCTCAGCAATCCCTTGGTTTAAATAGGCAGCATGGCGAGCGTGTCCATCAATAATGGTCTGGTGTTCATTAATGTCAATGGGGGGATAGTCTTGGCTCGATGGGGTTTGCTTGAGTTGATTTTGATGATAAATAACGCCTTCATGGTGTGCGTCAAGTTCCCCATAAATATCAGCATAGATGGGGTGTGGCTTGATTGTATTGACGCGAATCGATTGAATTACGCTTTTCGGGAAATGGTCAAGATTAAAAATATCCCCATTGAGCGGAAAGTTGGCGATCAATAGCTCTAGACCCCGTTTAGATTGTCGTCCCCCGGTGTTAGTCATGCCATAGGACTTTTTCCAGGCCAGGGTGTGAATTTCGCGCCAATGATATAGCTCTCTCACTTCCGGGCAATCATCAATGGTCATCAGCCATCGGTGGGGCGATTCATACAATACTTTTGCTAAATTTTTATGGTCAAAACCACGATGTAGATCACCACCTTTACCATACAGCCCAGATTTTTCAGCGGATAAATATGGGGGATCAAGAAAAATGAAAACATCTTTTCCGGGTCTTTCGATTAATTCAGAATAATCGACGTTGCTCAACTGCACAGTGTCGAGTAATCCGTGCAGATTACGGAGTCTTGCGATACTCGATGGGGTGAAGCGATCGCAATACGCCGCTGCGGTCATTCCCCCCGATTCTGTAGATCCCCCGGAAGTGCTGCGATTTAAGATAAAAAATCGTGCAGCATTGTGAAATTGATCATCCGGAAACGCATCGAGAACGCTGGTCAAATGTTGTCGAAATTTCTGCCAGGCGGGGCTATTGCGATTGGGGCCGCTGTAGGGATGATCTTCGTGAATCTGCCAGACAAAATCTGCTAATTTTTCAGCATTATTCTGGACTTCTTGCCAAAAACTAAACACGGAAGGATTGAGATCATTAGCGTAATAGGTTGCCGCCAATCCAGATTTAACCGCATTTAATAAAATGCTGCCGCCCCCTAAAAAGGGTTCGCGGAATTCTTGGCACTGTTTAAAAAATTTAAATAAAAATGGAATATCTTTTTGTTTGCCACCTGGATAGCGTAGCGGTGTTTGATAGTGCTTGGTGTTTTTCATGTTGTCTAATTCGTGAAGCGTGAACACCTTCCTGTTAACTATGGATAAAGAGTTTAGATAGATTCTCTCGTATATTTTTTGATCACCCGCGCCGAATCAAGATGATTTTGTTGATGGTGTTTTACAGCCCGTTAATGAGCGTTTTTTATGTCTCTAACTATAGAATTGAGTCTCCTCAGGCTAGGCTGATTTTACTATGATATCTTGTGAGATGAGGATTAAAAGTATGGCATTTTATTATGTTTACGGGACTTGTGCAGGCATTGGGGACGGTTGAGGCGGCAGGGGCGGATCAGTTGAAGATTCAGGTGATGGGGGCGGCGGGGGCGATTTTGGAAGGGTTGGAGATTGGGGATAGTGTGGCGGTGGATGGGGTGTGTTTGACGGTGGATCGGTATTTGCCCCAGGGGTTTGTGGCGATCGCATCTCCCGAAACCCTCCAGCGCACCTGTTTAGGGTCGCGATCGCGCCAGCGTGAACCCGTAAATTTAGAAGCCTCCCTGCGCGTCGGGAGCAAAATCGGCGGGCATTTTGTCACGGGCCATGTGGATGGGGTGGGGCAACTGCTCGCATCGGTGCAAACGGCCACCTCGTGGGAGATGACCTTCGGGATTGTCCCGGAGGAACGGGAGCAATGGCAGCGGGCGATCGCGCCCTATCTCGTCAACAAAGGCAGCATCGCCGTCAACGGCATTAGCCTCACCGTCGCCCGCTGCAACCCCGACGCGAGCCAATTC
>CAZCWE010000246.1:0-6749 GCA_964502285.1 uncultured Spirulina sp.
CGGTGGTGAGCCGGTTTGCGGAGGTGTTAGAGCAGGCAAATTATTATCCATTGTCCCACGATGCCATTCAGCGATCGCTCCAGGAACAATCGCTCATTCAACTGCAAACCGAAGTAGATTTTGATGATTTTGAAGACTTTCTCTGTTACTACCGGGGCGATGTTGACACCACCATCACCGTTAAAAAGTTCTTTTTTTGGCGTGAAGAAAAAAAGATTGATATTCTCGAACGTCTGGTTTTATTGATGCGGTTTAAGGGTAAGGGTCATTTTCAAGCTAAGGCGAAAAAACAGGCAGACCAATCCCTAGGGGAAGCCTTTGAACCGGGAAAAATGTATGTTTATTTCTATAAAAACATCCCCAAATCAGATTTGGATTTGCTCTTTCCGAATACGAAAACTCGGATGCTGTGGCGCGATCGCTTGCTGTTGATTGGGCCAGCGATCGGGGCGGCGGGGGCCTTGTTGCTCAAAGCCTCCCCCAACCTGCTGCTGCTCATCGGTGCCATCCTCATCGCCCTCAATGCCGAATCCGCGTTACAGATGCTCAACATCGAAAAGGAACAGGCGCAACAGGTGATGCCGGTGCTCATTGCCACCTTGTCCCTGGCGATCGCCCTCGGTGGGTTTGCCGCCAAGCAATATTCCCAATACAAAAACAAGCGCATCAAGTTTCAAAAAGAGATCACCGATACGCTGTTTTTTAAAAATCTCGCCAATAATGCCAGCGTGTTTCAGATGCTGATCGACCTCGCAGAAGAGGAAGAATGCAAAGAGATGATTTTGGTGTATTACCATCTCCTTACCACCGCCGAACCGTTGACCCCAGAGGCGTTAGATGCCCAAATCGAAGTCTGGCTCTTGGCCAAAACAGGCCAACGCATCAACTTCGACATTCACGGCCCCTTACAGAATTTGGCAAATATTCAAGGCTATGGGGCGACGGGGGGTGAACTGCGATCGCTCTTAACCTACGACGCTCACGATCACTGCCAAGTGCTGCCCCTCGCCCAGGCGCGGCGCGTGTTGGACTACGTTTGGGATAATTTATTTCGCTACAACGAGCGACGGTGAACGATGCCCACCGGAGCGTTTAAGCGTTGAGGACAGAACTATTGGCGTTTTGTACCGCGCCTTGGCCGGGTTGCCAATCTTCGTTTTGCCACACTTGGCCATCGAGGGCCATTTTTTCGATCGCACTGGCAAGGCGTAACGCTTTTAACGCCTGTTCCCCGCCCACCGAAGGCTTTTCGCCGCCGCGCACACAGTTCACAAAATGCTCTAGCTCGGCGTGGAGCGGTTCAATATTGCTGGTGTAAACTTTTTCGATCAAACCATCTTGACGGTAGAGCACTTGGCCGTAGTCTGTCATGCAGTTGGCGGTGGTTTGACGGTGGATGAGGATTTCGTTATTGAGAAAATCCGCTTCCGTGAGGGAATGTTTGCAATGGGCGGCAATGTTGCGGATTTTGCGGTGGGTGACTTTGCTGGAGGTGAGCGTGCCGACGATGCCATTGGCAAAGCCGAGGGTGGCGGTGACGTAGTCAAGATAGCCGGAATCGGAAGCGCGGCTACCGCTGGCGGTGACTTTCACCACGGAAGATTTTGCCAACTCCAACATCAGATCAATATCGTGGATCATTAAGTCCAAGACAACGGACACATCATTGGCGCGATCGGAATAGGGGCTCATGCGATGGGCTTCGATCGCCAGCAGTTCTTCAGTGGCGAGGACTTTGCTCAGTTCTTGGAAGGCGGGGTTGAAGCGTTCGATGTGGCCCACTTGGAGGATGCAGTGGGATTCGGCGGCGGCATTGACGAGGGATTCGGCTTCGGTGATGCTGGCGGCGATGGGTTTTTCGATCAGGACGTGAACCCCAGCCCGGAGGCAGTCCATGCCCACCCGATGATGGAGGCGAGTGGGGACGGCAACACAAACAGCATCAACGTGGGGAAAGAGGTCGTGATAGTCTTCAAAAAAACGAATGCGGTATTTGCTGGCGGTATCAAGGCCCCGCTCGACGTTGAGGTCAGAAATGCCCATCAGTTCCACGTCTTTGAGCAAGCTCAGGACACGGGTGTGGTGTTGGCCCATGTTGCCCACGCCAATAACGCCGATGCGGATAGGTCGGTGCAGAGGGCGCTGAGGGGTCACGGTGTGTTGTGCGTTGCTCATGCTTGTTTTGCTCCTCGATGACTCTCTATCATGCGTCTGATCAGCGTTTTGACGATTGCTATGGTTCACCCAAATCGTATCATAGTACTAAGGAGTGCAAAGAATTTTCACGATTTTTGATCGCATTCTTGACGCTTGGGGCGATCGCTACCCGGTGGATTGGCTGCATTATCAAAGGGGGAGGGGCGATCGCAACAACAGTCCTGTGTCACTTTCTCAGTTGTCCCCTCCCGTTGTGCAGAGCTAACTAGCTGATCCGTTGGTTGTAGGGGAGTTTCGCCAACAGCATCGCCATGGCACAGGTTCCCGACAGACCCGCAAAGGTTAAGCCGGCCCCCACAAAGCCGCTCAAAATCAAGAACCAAGGCGAGACAAACGCCCCGAGGAGCGTGCCGGTGAGTACCAAACTTCCCGCAATAATTTGCACTTGTCGCATGATGCTGATGGGTGCATTTTTATTGATCTGGGTGGCCTGTCCGGCTTGTTTCCAGGCGGTGATCCCACCATCGAGGTGAATCGCGGATTCATATCCGGCTAGGATGAGTTGCCGGGCGGCTTGGCCTGAACGGTTGCCCGTTTGGCAGTAGAGGACGACGCGCTTACCGTCTTCGTGGGGAATTTGGGCGGGTTCAAAGCGGGAGAGGGGAACGAGGTGAGAGCCAACGATTTTTTCCCCAGCGTGTTCGGAGGGTTCGCGCACATCAACGAGGGTGACAAGATCCTCTTCTAGCCATTGCTTGAGGGTCATCGGGGCGATCGCTTCGAGTTGAGTGTTGGTGGTCGTCATGGACAAGACTCCGGAGAATAAGGTTAGTGAAGGGTTAACGGCTACATATTACAGGGAGCGAAGGGTTGGGCAACGGCGCGGATTAGGCGACATTGCCGCAATGTTGATTCGCGGGAACGGCTTCCATGATCTTTTTGGGATTGGGAAGATTCAAACTTCCCATTAGGGTAATAAACTGATCACGACTTTGCCCAGCGAGACGTGGGTTGTGTTGTTTTTCTTCACCGATGGTGGAGACGGTTTGGCCGCGATAGTCGTGACCCGGATAGACCAAAACGGTGTCGGACAGGGTAAATAGTTGTTGGGTGATCGAATCGTAGAGTTGACCGGCGTTCCCGCTTTGGAAATCGGTGCGGCCACAGCCTCGAATGAAGAGGCTATCGCCGGTGAGGAGGTGGGTGTCGTTGACCAAGTAGCTCATGTCGCAGTTGGTATGGCCGGGGGTGAAAATGGCGGTGACGGTGATGTCGCCGATGGTGAAGCGATCGCCATGGTCGCAGGGCACATCGGCGCAGGCAATGCCGGACTGACGGGGGGCTACTCCGGCGCAACCGGTGCGATCGCGTAATGTCCCTGTGCCGGTGATGTGATCCGCGTGGATGTGGGTTTCGAGGCAATAACGGAGGGTGAGGCCGAGTTCCTTTAAGAGGCGTTCATCGCGATCTACTTGTTCAATCACGGGGTCTACTAAAATCGCCTCACGGGTGGTGCGATCGGCGATGAGATAGGTGTAGGTGCTGGTTTCAGGGTCGAAGAGTTGGCGGAATAGCATAATAGACTGAGAGGGTAGCGTTTGGATCTAAACACTAATCATATTATCATATAGTAATATTATGATGCATCAAGAGTCGTAAACTTTATTTTGGGGATATTAAGCGTATGGATTGTGGAATGAATCAGATCGCACAGGTTTCACCGAATGTGCTGAATCGGATTGCCGAGTATTTCAAGGTCTTATCCGAGGTGAGTCGGTTGCAAATTTTGTGTTGTTTGAAATCCGGTTCCAAAAATGTGACGGAAATCATTGATGCCACTGGGTTAGGGCAGGCGAATGTGTCGAAGCATTTAAAACTGTTGACGCAGTTGGGCATGGTGAACCGCCAACCCCAGGGGGTGAGTGTGTATTACGAAATTACTGATCCGAGTATTTTCAAGATCTGCGATATTGTCTGCGATCGCATCGCCACCGCCCTCGAAAGCCAAAACCAAGAAATCGAAGCCTTCAGCCTCTTTCGGGGCTTCAGCGATTCAGAGGCTTAAGGGTTCAAGTCTGGCCTTCAACTCAGTGTCTCGCGTGGTGCGATGATATCGAGTCCACGCCCCTTCTCCGCAAACTCTTGCACGGTTGCGTCCGAGAGGGGGTGTGTGGCTAAGGCTCGTAATTGATCGAGGGGCAGCGTCAGGTGGTCCGCTCCCGCTTGGAAGGCGGCGGCGGCTTCGTCGGGAGATTTAATACTGGCTGCGAGGATGCGCGTGGGACTGTGGCGCAAAATTTGGGCCATTTCCGCCACTAAGAGAATGCCGTCACCGAGTAAACGGGTGGCGCGGTTGACGTAGGCGATCGCATATTTTGCGCCCCCTTCGCTGGCCACCATCGCCTGCGCTGGATGATAAATCCCTGTCACCGCACAGGAGATCTGGGGTGAAAGCTGCGCCAAGGCTTGAAACCCCAGCGGCGTAGCAGGAATTTTCAGCACCGTTTGGGACCCAATCAACTCCGCCGCCCGATGGCCTTCTCGAACCATGTCATCGAGGGTAGATGTGGTGAGTTGATAATAGAGTTCGCCGGAACACCGTTGAACCAGGGCAGTGAGGGTCTCGGCCGGAGACAGTTCACTTTGGGCGAGGAGGGTTGGATTCGTGGTAATGCCCTTGACCCAACCCCATGCCATAGCCTGTTTTGCATCGTCAATCTGAGCAGAATCAAGATAGAGAGCCATATGCTTTGTCTTCCTCAGGGCAAAGATTTAACAACATACCCATCCTAGTCTTTACAAAACGTAATATGCACTATAGTCAGCTTGAGGCGCTGGTGTAGAAGCGGAGGGCAAACTGCCAAAATTGGTGAGCCACGGCCAGGAGGGCGATCGCTAACCCCGCTGATCCCCACAGCCAGACCGGTTCACCCCGGCCTAAAATCACTTCGGCGGGAATCGTCGTTAAAAACGCCACCGGAATCACAAAGGTAAAGAGCAGGCGATAGGTCGCCGGATACGCCACCATCGGAAACCGCCCCGCTTCGAGGAGACCCCGCAGCACCTCCGTCACGTTATAGATTTTCACAAACCAAATGCTCATCGCACCGAGCATGAACCACAAGCTATAGAGAATCGCCGCCCCACAGAGCAGCGGCAGCACCCCCGCGCCATAGTCAGACCAGCGCAGGTTCAGTTGTGAGCCGCCATATAGAATAATCGCGCCGCCAAAAATCAAGTCCGGCACACCCCAAGGGGAGACCGTCCGCGTCGAGAGCCAAAATTGACTGCTAATCGGTTTGAGCAGGACAAAATCCAGGGTTCCCTCTTGCACCTGATCGACGATGCGGTTCAGGTTGGGCACGAGGCAGGTGGCGGCAAACCCTTGCAGGAGGGTGAACACACCCAGGACGATCATCGCTTCGGGCCAAGTCCAGCCCTCGAATTCGTAGCCGGTGCGGTAGAAGAGGAAGAGGCCGAAGAGGCTGCCGGTGAGATTGAGGGAACTACTGAGGAAGGCGATCGCAAAATTGATCCGGTATTCTAATTCAGCCGCGATCGCTGTGCTCCAAAACAGTCGTAATACAGTCCAGTAGCGGATCAGGTGCATGGTTTGACAGTCCTTGACCATGGATAGTGAGACCTGGGCATTGAAAAGAAGCCCCAAGCTAACAAAATTCGTGAGCGATCGCCCAACAACCTTGTTCACTTAGGACTTCTCGTTCGTGAAATCCACGTTAAATCAGTTCACTTAAGGAACTTAAGCGTCCGGGCCAATGGGCACATTCAGCTTCCGGTAGGGAACAGAACTCATGCTGATCGTTGACGTAGACACGCGGGGGGTGTTGACCCCTTTGGCGCTGCTGAGGCTCCGAGCCGCTGCCAAGAAGTTGGACGGATCGCCCGCCTTGGCTTGCTTCTCTTGAGGCACAAAGCGACGCACGGAATTTTGCCACACGATTTGGGGGAACCCAAGAATCGAGCGGTAGTAAGCGTCGTAACGCGGAGACTTGAGGTTAAAGGGCATTTCCCCTTGGTCACGGCTCGGCAAGGAGCGACGACGTTGGTACGGCAGGATGGTATCGCCGAAGTTTTCGAGGTATTCATCGGAGTTGATTAATTCATCGATGAAGCCTTCGATCCCTTTGGTGGCGACAGTAATCGACCAGGCGATTTTTTCCCGCTCGCTGTAGACATCACGACCCAACACCCGTTGGACGGTTTGTTCCACAAACCGATAGTTGTTGTTGAGTTCGTAGAAGCTCCGCTTGTACCGATCCGACAGCACCAGACCGCGCACAAACTGGCGCACGCTGATGTTGCCGTTGCGCAGTTGGGATTCCAACACCGGCTCACGATCAGACTTGAAGGCATGGAAGTACAGTTGCCGATAGGCGGCTTCGATGATGTTGTCCATGTCTTCGACGGTGGTCACACGATCCGTGGAGAAAATCACGGGTTGCTCGTCGGTGCCCACTTCGTATCCAGCTACGCGGCTGTTTTGACTGTTCGGCGCATAGTTTAGGAGAGGAATAGCCAATGTAAAACCTCCGTTTTCTTACAATTTTTTACAAAGTTTAACCCCTATCATA
>CAZCWE010000247.1:0-6408 GCA_964502285.1 uncultured Spirulina sp.
GGCGTGGGCTTCGTCGATGCCCAAGGCACTTGGATGCCCCACGACAGCTACAACGACCTCGAAACCACCACCCACCTCCCCACCCTCACCGTCATCGGCCTCTCCGATCGCACCCGTCCCCACTGGCCCGAAATCTACACCCTCCTCAGCCAAGCCACCATCGAAATCTTCGAAATCGACCTGCAAACCCCCAATAACCTCATTCTCCACACCGAACTCGGCGACGTTCACCTCGGCAGCTACAGCACCCATCGATTTACCCAGCAGCTCGAAGTCCTCGCCCAAATGCGCACCCTCCCCACCCACATCCAACCCAGCGACATCGACTACATCGATCTCCAAAGTCCCGACGCGCCCGCCCTCCAACTAAAGCCCACCGCCAGCAACTAATACCATGCTGCCCCCCTCCCTCACCCGCCCGGAATACATTCTGCAACCCCGGCAGCTTTGGCGGCGTTTGGGTCGCCCGAAGGCCGCCACCGTCGGGCTGCAAAAAATCACGCCGCCCTGGGGCTTGCCGCTCTGGGTGGAGCCGCGCCCGGATCACACGGTGGAATGGTCGCTCTGGGTGATGGGGCTGTACGATTTGGCCCTGAGTGAAACCCTCTGGCGGCTGACGGAACCGGGGGAAACGGTGCTGGATGTGGGGGCAAATATTGGCTATGTGACGAGTCTATTTGCGGCGCGGGTCGGGGCGCAGGGACGGGTGATCGCCATTGAGCCGAATCCGGAGGTGTATGGGGAACTAGAACGCCATGCCGCAGCGTGGCGGGAGTTGGGCAGTGGGGCAACGGTGGAATTGCACGCGATCCCCCTCGCCAACCAATCCGGCACAGCCACCCTGCGCATCCCGAAACGGAACCGCTGCGAAGCCGCCATTTTCACCGACACCAACGACAACCCCAACGACACCCTGCGCATTGAAACCGTCCCCCTCACCACCGGCGATGATTTGTTACCGGATGACCCGGCCCTGGGGGTCTTGAAAATTGACATCGAGGGCTATGAATTAGCCGCGTTTCAGGGGTGCGATCGCCTCCTGCGCCACCACTGCATCCGGGACATCATCTACGAACAACACGAAGGCTATCCCAGCCCCGCCACCCAATACCTCATCGACCACGGCTACACCATCTTCCGCCTCTGGAAAGGCTTCTGGAAACCCCTCCTCCTCCCCGCCGACTTTAGCGAAGTTCACCCCTGGGAACCCCCCAACTATCTTGCTACCCTAGACCCAGAGCGGGCCCGGCACAAGCTGCGATCGCGCGGTTGGCAGATTCTCCAAACCCGCTCGTGACATTAGAACTTTTTCCCATTGTGGTCATCCGAGTTTCCTGGGAAAACAACCTGCTAAGGTTATACCTGAAGTGAGTTTTCCTCCCCCATGATTGGCGGATATAGCAGGGAACAACTGTGTGAGGACAGACAAGGGGCTTAAGTCCCTTTTTCCAGAAGCTCTGAATGCCCCAACTCCCTGGGCTAATGCTATATAAACGGAGGAGATAGCAAGTTAACGATGTCGAATTGAATCCCATCACCATTCATCAGTTTGAGGTGTGCCGTGCTGGCAATGTAGATAGGCCATGAATATATTGATCGTCCACAATCAGTACATGCTGCGGGGGGGAGAAGATGAGTCTGCAAAAGCAGAATGTCAGCTCCTACGACAGTATGGCCATACCGTCACCACCTATTCTGAAACCAACAAAAAAATCACCAAAAACAACCTCACCAAACTCGCCCGCGACACCATTTGGTCACAGAAAACCTATCAAAGAATCACCCAAATTCTGCAACAGAATCACTACGATGTGATTCATGTCCACAACTTTTTTCCCTTAATTTCGCCATCGGTCTACTACGCCGCCAAAGATGCCGGTGTTGCCGTCGTCCAAACCCTCCACAACTATCGCCTGCTCTGTGCCAATGGTCTCTTTTTTCGCGATGGCCACATCTGCCACGACTGTTTAAACGCACCCATTCCCTATCCCGGTCTCATTCACAGTTGTTATCGCAGTCGTCCCGCCACTGCTGTCACCATTGCCATGGTGATGACGCATCATCTTCTCGGCACTTGGAAAAACCACATTGATGCCTATATTGTCATGAGTGAAAAGGGGCGCACCCTCTTTGTTCGTAATGGATTTCCCGCCGCTAAAATTCACGTCAAACCCCATTTCATTGATCCTGATCCTGGCATCGGATTAGGGGATGGAAACTATGCGTTGTTTGTGGGTCGCTTATCCATCGAAAAGGGACTCGATCTCTTAATCAACGCATGGCAACAGATTGATCATCGTTTGCCTTTAAAAATTGCCGGCAGTGGGCCCCTCGAACCCGCATTAGCTGCGGCCGCTCAACAGTCTGAGTCCATAGAACTACTCGGATCTGTTCCCTTAGAAGAGGTTTACCCCTTAATGAAACGGGCAGCGGTGGTCATTTTCCCCTCCAAGTGGGATGAAACCTTCGGTCGGGTGATTATCGAAGCATTCGCCGTGGGTACGCCCGTGATCGCCTCTTGTTTAGGAGCAGCACCGGAATTAATTACGCCGGGTCAAACGGGCTATTTATTCGACCCCAATTCCCCCGACGCATTGGCCCATACCGTGGAAGATTTTCTCCGCCATCCCGATCCGGCGGCGATGCGCCGTGCGGCGCGAAATTGTTTTGAGCAGCGCTACACCGCCGCTCAAAACCATGACCAATTGTTGGCAATTTACCGCAGGGCTCGTGCTGCGAACGAGTGAAAGCGGCTCGACGGGGATTAACAGTCGAGATCAACATCGGGGTGTATTCACGCTAAGAATACACCCCGATGTTTTGGTGGGTTTAATGAAGATGAGTGCTGATGTTGCGGCTATTTCGTGGACACAACGGGAAGGTTGGCGGTTGAGTTGACGACGGCGGTTTCGCGCATGGTGTTGGCGAGGGTTTGCTCGATCGCTGCTTCGGGGGTGCGAGCCATCCAGTAGAGGACGATCGCAGGAATCACGCCCGTCACCATCCCCAACAGCACCGGAACCACAAACCCAGCCCCAAGGCTCATCACCGTGGAAAATGCCAAGTTGCTGAGGTAGACCACGAGGGGGAACACCAGTTGTTGGCGCGAGAGGGCGAGGGGTTGTTTCGGCCACAACAGGGTTGCCACGGACATGAACACCATCCCGGTTCCCATCCAACCGACAAAGTTTTGGTAGGGCATGCCGAAGAATGCGCCGGGTTGTTCCCAAATCCAGAAGGGAACATCGGTTTGGCTCATGGCCGGGTCAAGGACGAAATCCCAGGAGGTGAGAAGGAGGGAACCGAGGGCGATCGCAATCGGCAACCGCAGCCACGCCGACCACTTAAACCGAGATTCCAACCCTACACGGGCCAAGAGATATGCTGAAATGCCGAGGTAGAACCACGACAGGGGGATGGTGAAGGGCACAAGACCCGCGACTTTATAGCCCAAGCCACTCAGATAGCGGTAGTGGCCAAAGGGAAATCCGGTGCTAGTGCCGAGGAGTTCACTCCCTAAGGACAGAAACACCGCTGGCAGCATAAATGCAAGACCTTGACGGGTTCCCAGAGTCCGAAAAACATAGATAGCGACAGCAGCCGTGCCTAACACCATGTATGCCACGCCCCCGCCCGCCATTGACCATTGAAAAACGGTTTGCCCTATTTCAGGGAGATTGGCAATGAGTTCAGCGTTAGGCAGGACGATCAGTAGCCCTGCCAGGCCAAACACCATCGATAGAATATGACCGACGAGCAAAGAACGCTCTGCAATAGCAAGCTGTTTCATCCAATTCAGACCTCTAGAACCTTAGTGTAGTTGTGCTGCGAGCTGACGGGATGTGTCTCGCCCGCTGTTTTGTACAGTAAACGCGAAAGGGTGCGCGTTGAACTGTGTAGGGGTTAACTTATTTTTAATGAATAGTTTACATCTCTACACATTTAACTTCCACCTTTTGCGGCATGAAGTTTGGCGAGGGGGACGAAAACAGGTCATTTGAGGGCGGTGGCGGGGTCAGAATTTGCCTGTTTTTTGCCGAGGCGGGGGATTTGACGGGGAACAGGGGGCTTATTCGGCCCGTTTTAGCTCGGTGAGATACCAGTAGAGGAGGGCGATCGCACCGCAGAGAATGAACATCACTGGGCCCCAGGAAAAGGTGAAGAAAAAATTCTCCAGGGCATCCCGGCCTTGGGAGGCGACCGAAACCGGGCCAAGACCATCGCGGACAATCCAAGCCAGCGTCCCCACGCCCAAGCCCCAAACCATTAATAGCAGATAGAGAAACGCTAAAATTCGCTTCACCCAAACGACCCGGCGCATTTTCATGGTGAATTGATTCTGAAAGTTTGTGTTTAAACACCGGCTTCATTGTATCGGGATCAGGTTCTGAGTATCGTGATTTTACGGAGTTGATTCGGAGAGTGCGATCGCCCGATTAACGCGACTAGTCTAATAATGATGCATTAAAACATCACGAGTAGGGTGGGCATTGCCCACCAGCCAAGGATTCCAGAATTTTAGCGAAGTCGCACCACTACCGTGCTTGGGCTGGGTTGAGCACATCGGCGCGGTGGCAGGCGGCGAAATGGTCAGGGCCCATGGGGTCGAGGCGGGGGGTTGTGGTGGTGCAGGCATCGACTCCGTGGGGACAGCGACCGTAAAGGCGGCAGACTTGGGGGTCGGGGTCGATGGGGCTGCGGGGTTCGCCTTGGAGTTGGAGGGGTTGGGGCGGTGTGCCGGGGTCGGGAATGGCGGCGATCAGGGCTTGGGTGTAGGGGTGGCGGGGGTTTTCAAAAATGGCATCGGTGGGGCCGGTTTCAATAATTTGCCCCAAATACATCACGATAATGCGATCGCACAGCAGCCGCACCACATTCAGATCATGGGACACAAACAGATAACTCATCCCCAACCGCGCTTGGAGATCCTGCAAGAGGTGCAAGATCACCGCCTGTACCGACACATCGAGGGCGGAGGTGGGTTCATCGAGGATGAGCAGTTTGGGATGGAGGGCGATCGCCCGCGCAATGCCCACCCGTGCTTTTTGGCCGCCGGACAGTTGGTGAGGGAACCGCGAGAGTAGTGCTGAGGGCAGTCCCACCAGTTCCGCTAGTTCTTCAATACGCGCCGTCAGGAGGGGCGATCGCTGAAATCCGCCCAATTGTTTGAGGGGGGCGGCGATGCTGTCGAAGGCGGTATGGCGGGGGTTGAGGCTGTCGTGGGGGTCTTGGAAAACGAGTTGCAATTGCGATCTCAGGGGATGCCGCGCAAATTTCGGAGCTGCGATCGCGCCAATTTCTTTACCCTCAAAGCGAATCTCGCCGCTGGTGGGGTCGAGCAAACGGGTCAGGAGCCGCACGAGGGTGGATTTACCACAGCCCGATTCCCCCACGAGGCCGACACTTTCCCCCGCGTTCAGGGTAAAGGACACATCATCCACGGCATGGAGGAGACGGGGAGCCGCGTCCCGCTTCAGGAAAGAGCGGTGGGCGGTGGGGAACTGTTTGTGCAGGTGGTGAACGGTGAGCAGGGGGGGCGGGTCGAGGGTGATCATGATTCAACTCCAGAGGGTAAGGGATGGCAACAGGCGACGGTGTGATCGGGGGCGATCGCGTGGCGTTGTAAGGGGGCGCGATCGCAGTCGGGAATGGCGCGATCGCACCGTGACCGGTAATGAACCCCGCAAATCCGGGAGGTGGCCCGCGATCGGGGTCAGTTCAGCGAGGCTCTTGTGGGGGTCGGGGGTCGCTCCCATGAGCTTGGCGGTGTAGGGGTGGCAGGGTTGCGTCAAGATCGTTCGCGTCGGGGCGGTTTCGACGATATGCCCGGCGTGCATGACGAGAATGCGATCGCAATATTGCGCCGCCAAATCCAAATCATGGGTGATCAAAATCGTCCCCATGTCCCCCTCGCGCCCCAGGTCTCGGATCAACTCCATCACCGCCGCCTGGGTCGTCACATCCAGCCCCGTCGTCGGCTCATCGGCGATCAACACCTTCGGCTTCCCCGCCAACGCCAGAGCAATCATCACCCGCTGACACATCCCCCCCGATAGCTCGTAGGGATAGGCGTTAATCCGTTGGCTGGGGTCAGGAATCCGCACCTGGCTCAGCAGTTCCAAGGCCCGCGCTTGACATTGGGCTTTGGTGAGGTTGCCATGGGCGATCAACACATCCTGCAACTGTTGACCGATGCGACGGATCGGGTTGAGGGCAACGCGGGGATTTTGGAAGATCATCGCGATCCCCGTGCCGCGTTTGGCCCGGAGTTGCGATCGCGGCATCGTGAGTAAATTTTCTCCTTCAAATGCGATCGCCCCAGCAGTAATCGCCGCCGCCGCATCCAAAATGCCCAAAATCGCCAAGGATAGCACTGATTTACCCGAACCACTTTCCCCCACCAAACCC
>CAZCWE010000247.1:6418-6712 GCA_964502285.1 uncultured Spirulina sp.
GCCGCTACGGAGAAACTCACCTGATCTAACGCCTGCACAATTCCGGAGCGCGTCCGAAATTCCACCGCCAGATCCTCAACCTTTAATAATGTCGTTTTAGGAATAGCTTCGACAGTCATTTGTTAAAACTCACAATATGTTGTCAATCGTTATGTTTGAGGCACAGTCTTATTCTGAAAAAATGAAGTCTGAGCGGAGTCGAAAGTTATGTTTGAGGCACAACCTTATTTTGAAAAAATGAAGTCTGAGCGGAGTCGAAGACTGGGTAGAATCGAAGTCTGAGCGGAGTCGAAG
>CAZCWE010000248.1:0-6681 GCA_964502285.1 uncultured Spirulina sp.
ATCTTGGCTCGTGACGGTTCCGAAAATGGCGTTGCCTTCACCGGCTTGCTTGTAAATCCGTAACCGGCCCACCGTCGCCAATGCGGTTTTCCGCGCTTCGGCTTGGTTCTTGACTTCGATTAACCGTAACCGTTCTTTTTCGCGGCGTTGGGCCACCATTTTGAGAATGCCAGGGGAGGCGGGAATGGCGAACCCTTGGGGAATGAGGTAGTTCCGGGCATAACCGGGGGCTACTTCAACGACATCGCCATTGGTGCCGAGTTTTTTAACATCTTGATTGAGAACAACTTGTACACGCTTTGCCATAGTTACTCCTGTGGGCGTTGAGTCACGATCTTGTAGTTTATCGGCTGGAGGGGTGCGATCGCAACCAGTCCCCGCCACCCATCGCCCCTAGATAGCGTTGTAAATAGGGCGAAAACACCTCATAAATCAGCGTCAAGGGTTGGCCACTGTGCCAAAACAGATAATGCCGCCCCCAAAACGGCCCCGATTCTTGAAACTCTGCCGCCAACGCCGCCGAATGGCCATAGTAAATCCCCTGAATATCCCGATACAGTTCGCTATGGAGTTGCGAGAGATTATCCCAAATCGGCAGCGATCGGTTTTGCAGATATTCATCCACATGGTTCGCATCCCACCAGGACACCGCATAGGCCAACCGTTGCCCCGATGCCGTGCGCAGCCACACCTGACGACGCAGCCGCGGCCCCGGCACGACTTCAATCTGAGCGGGCGCATCATCGGGAGCCATGCCAATCGGGGCCATATCAATCACGTCCACTTCGATCACTTCGCGGGTGAGCAGGGTGAGGTGGCGGGTGGGTGAACCGTCGCCGAGCATCAGGATTTGCCAGGCGGGGGCGAGTTGCTCATGGGGGAGGCCGGTGTGGATGGCGGGGGAATGGCCTTGCCAGATCGGGTCAAGGGCGTGCCATCGGGTTTGCAGGGTGGGGTTGGTGGATCGGCTCAAAACAAGTCACCCAAATTACAACAGATTAACGAGGGGTTTACAAAACTTAAATGTTTTTAACCATGATACCGTGATTGCTGAGGCTTCAGTTTTGCCGAAAATGTGAGCATTGGGAGGAATCATGCTGAATGTAGGTGTCCTAGGAACGGGCTTTGGTCAAAAAATCCATCTACCGGGATTGCAACACCATCCCCAAACGCGGGCGATCGCAGTCTGGAATCCTGAACTCGGCAAAGCGAAGGCCGTGGCGGATCAGCACCAGGTTCCCCAGGCATTTCATCATCTCGATAAGCTCCTCAGCCTGCCGGAACTGGACGCGGTGACGATTTCCACGCCGCCGTTTTTGCATTATGAGATGGCGAAACAGGCGATTCTCGCGGGGAAACATATCCTCCTGGAAAAGCCGATGACGATGAATCTGGCTGAATGTCAGGAACTCTATCACCTGGCCCAGGAGCGGGGCGTGATTGCGGTGGCGGATTTTGAGTTTCGCTTTGTCCCGGCCTGGCAACGATTGGCGGAATTGCTCGCCGATGGGTTTGTGGGAAAACCTCGGCTGATTAAGATCGATTGGCTGGTGGTGAGTCGGGCTGATCCGAGTCGGCCCTGGAATTGGTATGCGCGGCAGGATCAAGGCGGCGGGGCGTTGGGGGCGATTGGTTCCCATGCGTTTGACTATATCCATTGGCTGTTTGGGCCGGTGCGATCGCTCTGCGGCCATCTCAGTTGCGCGATCCCAGAACGTCCCGACCCGAAGGACGGCGATCGCCTCAAGCCCGTGGATGCCGATGATACGGGGTTAATCTTGCTCGAACTCGCGGACGGCACGCCGGTACAGGTCTCCCTCAGTTCTGTGACCTACAACGGCCGCGGCCATTGGCTGGAGGTGTATGGCGATCGCGGTACGCTCGTCCTCGGTAGCGACAACCTCAAGGACTATGTCCACGGCTTCAAACTCTGGGGCGCAACGGCAGGTCAACCCCTCACGGAGCAGGAGATCCCCAAGCGTCTGGCGTTCCCCCAATCTTTCAGCGATGGCCGCCTCGCGCCGTTCATCCGCGTCGTGGATCATTGGGTACGCTGCATCGAGCAGGGTCAACTCGCTGCCCCCTCTCTCGCCGAAGGGGTCTATTCTCAATTACTGATGGATCTCACCCACGCTTCCCACCGTCGCCGCACCTGGGTTGATGTGCCGACACCGGCTGCGGTGTTGTTGTCTTAGGTGCGATCGCGCTTCACCCACCACCCCGCTCCATCCCCTTTTCCTGCTGGAATTTTACCCCCCAAATCTTGGGCTATCCTGGGGGCAATGTGATGAAGTATGGGCACGATCATGATTGAACTAGTGTCTAGTCAACAATCAATTAATGGATAGAGATGCTGTAATTTTAGCCTGGCATCAGCCGTCGTAAATCGCCAATCAATGATTATGGAATAAAACGACCGCCGAGACGATGTTTTATCTGAGTTCTTTACCCTGTGATGTGGGTCGCATTGCCCACGCTATTCATGCTCATGGGGGCGTTAAGAATCAACTGCACTGGATTATTGCTTCGTTTTGATAAATTCTGATTAATCTAGGGGAAAATTGGCGATTAGTAGCTCTTTCCCCATTGCAGCATTACCTTGTTTGTAGTTATTCATTCCATATTGTAACTGCCATGGTTGCACCTCGAATTCTCGATATTGTTCACGCACATAATCACAATTATCGTAGGTCATCAGCCAACGATGAGGACATTTCTTTAACTCGTTTAATAAGCGTTCATGATCAAAAGATGTGTGAAGATGTCCTTTTTTACCATACAGTTTTGAAGCAGTCACAGAATAATAAGGCGGATCTAAAAAGATCAAGACATTTTGACCCGACTTATTCAATAAATTACTGTAATCATCATGGATGATTTCGATCTTTTCAATAATTGAAATAGCTGCTTCTAATCGATCAATTGATGACTCGGTAAAACGTTTATGAAACGATGCATCTGAATATCCCCCAGAGTCCGCTACCCCTGAAAATGTAATCCGATTTAATACAAAAAAATCTACTGCTCGCTGAAAGTCCGATAACTCCCCCTCCCGGCGTTCCATAATTTCCCGGTAGAGCGATCGCCCATCCTGATACTGCTGCCGAATCGCCCGCACCGCATCCACCAACCGTGTTTTTTCGGTCTTTAACTGACTCCAAAAACAATACAGTTCATAATATAATTCTGT
Organism: uncultured Spirulina sp.; assembly: GCA_964502285.1. Classification (GTDB taxonomy): domain Bacteria; phylum Cyanobacteriota; class Cyanobacteriia; order Cyanobacteriales; family Spirulinaceae; genus Spirulina. The sequence goes on from CAZCWE010000248.1 coordinate 3,191, forward strand.
TGCTAAAAAAGGTCGCTTTTCATATTGCTGCACCGCAAAAAAGCTTACGGAACCACCTCCAAAAAATGGCTCCCGAAACTCATCAAACCCGCCAATATGATTTTGCAAAAATTTGATCGCCTTCGACTTTCCGCCTGGGTATCGCAACGGGCTTTTGATATTTTTCGTTTTTTTCTGGGTAATAACCATTTATCGCTTCATCAATGAGATATAGTACACCGTCCTTCTGAATTCTGGAGATATAGCAGTATTCCATCCACTATGAGGATTTCCAGAAATACTATTATAAACCCAAACATTATTTTTTTGGTTTTTGGAAAGGCTTAATGCTCGCTTGTGTTCACTTTGACTGCCTTGCCCGATCCAAGATCTCCGAATTCCAAAGGTTATCTGTTTTTTGCACTTTTCAAAGTATTCATTAAATGTGTAAACCTTGATATCTTGAAAAGAGTTTAAAATCTTGGGTGCTTCCAATATATAAGATGCAGGATCTTTGCTGTCTTTCAAGTTCAAAGAGCCTCGCATCATTAAGTATTCTAGAATTCTTTTGAAATCATCCTCATCAAAAAAGCAATCCCAATCTCTATCACGCTTAGTAAGTCCATGATGAAAATCATCGACTGCCTTATCAATTTTGTTTAGATATTGATTCGGATTTTTGATTTGCAGTTTATTGAGCAGATCTAAAATATTTTTTCTTTGTATTCTGTTGTATAGAACAGAAGCATTTTTTTGTTTAATCGAAACTCCATAAGAGTTGATGTAAATATCTGCCTTTTTACTAGAGCTTTCTGTGACAACGGATTCAATACTATTTTTGTCAACAGTGATCAAGCCTGATTTACTTGGAGCTTGAATAAGTTTTACTTGTCCTAGGTGTTTGAGGACACAATCAAGATTGTCTTTAGATTGTACTAGATATCGAACTACACTTCGCTCATTTCCAGCCATGACCTTAATCCTTATTGTTCTTTAAAATGCCGAAAACCTGTTTAAAATATATTCTTAGTGGATTTTTGAATTAGTTTTGTTTCGCGATTTAATTAATATGATTTTGTTGAGAGTGACAGACAGGTCACTTTGAGGGGTGGGTTAGGCTTTGAGGAGTTCTATCTCACCGCAACTGCGATCGAGAGACTCTTCAAACGTGTATTTGGGTTGCCACTTTAAGACCGCCTTCGCGTGCTTGTTAGTGTAGCGAAGAGGCTTAAACCGACCGTGAAGTTTAGCTGGGACAACGATCCCCGGCATTTTAGCCTTGCCGTCTAAAAACGTTTGATTAATCCACCAACCGAAGCCTGCGATCGCCTTCATTACCACCCACGGGCAATAATAAAGCTTCGGCGATTCGGCCCGCTTCATTAACTCCTGGGTGTACTTTCCTTGGGTCGGCAGATTATCATCCACAATGTTGATCGTTTCACCGATCGCCGCCTCAGATTCCGCCGTGAGAATCATCGCTTCGGCGCAGTTTTCCACATAACTGAGGGGTAAAATGCCCCGCGTGCCAATGCGCAATAAAACACTGCCAAACTCAGCCCCCAAAAGAGCGTGCCAGAGATATTCTCGACCGTAGATCATGCCGGGTCTGAGGATTGTGACCTTGCCATTGTGTTCCGTGGCAAATTCACGATAAAGCTCCTCTTGGATTAGCTTGGTTTGAGAATATTCGTCCCGGTTGATCACCCGTTCTTTGGTGACGAGAGGGGAATTTTCATCTAGGAGACTGTGGGCGCGTTTTTGTTGATATTCGTACACCGAAAACGTGCTGATCGCCACCAAGCGCGAGACATTCGCCTCAGCCATAGCCGCGAGTAAACTTTCCGTCGCCATTACCGTTCCGGCAAACTGGTCGTAAAAGTCACCGGATTTGACAGCGGCGAGGTGGATGACCGCATCCACACCTTCAAGGGCGGCGGTGAGTTCCTTTTGTTGGCGGAGATCGATGCGGACGAATTCCAGGTGTTCATGGTCATGCCAGGGGATGCGCGTGACATCGGTGGCAGGGCGGACAACAGCCTTCACCGTATGGCCGCGCCGTAGCCCTTCGGTGACGACATATTTACCCACAAAACCCGATGCGCCAGTGATTAATAGTTTCATCGTTGATTTTCCTCTGCGACTAAAGCGTCAATTAGGCGGCTGGTGCGTTCCATGTCTTCGTAGGAGATGGGCAGCGGTGTGCCGTTGATTAGGGCGGTATAGGTGCGATCGAGGAGGATTTTTAAGCCTTCGTAGGGGGTGCGCTGCATGATTTTGCGGCGGAAGTTGCGGACGCTGGCCTTCATCAAGTCGAGACCGTTGCACCAGTGGTTGACGAGGGGCGAGAGTTGTTTGCCGCCACGGGGATAGACGGCGCGGATGTAGGGTTGGAAGAGGTCGGTTTCGGCGTAGCCTTCCGTGCCGCGCACCCGGAAATGGAAGCCTTCGGGCATGGTGGTGCAACTGAACCGGAAGCGGGCATGGACGTTGTCGCCAATCACGATCGCATCCAAATCATCGTATTTGAACAGGTCGCCGCCGCCGTGATTGTTCCAAGTGGCGCGGACATAGTCGAAGTTGGGCAGGTAGGGCAGGGCGAGATAGACCAAATGGGTGATCAGGTCATGGATCACACCTGCGGGCATTTTGTGGATCGGGCAGGGCAGGTTTTCGTCGGCAAAGCGACCACCGCCCCGCAGACCGAGGGACATCCGCACTTCGATTTCTTCAATGTGGCCGAGTTTGCCTTGGGTGACGAGGTCGTGAATGGCGAGGATCGGCTCGTTGAAGCGATAGTTTTGGTCTTCAATCAGGGCGCGATCGCACTCCTGCGCCACCGCCCAAAGCTCCTGAAAATCTTGGTAATTGGATGCGATCGGTTTTTCACAAATCACATGGGCCCCGGCTTTGAGGCAGGCGGTGGCGATGAATTTATGGCTTTGGGGCGGCGTGAGGATATGCACCACATCGGGTTTCGCCTCGGCCAACATCTGGTTAAAGTCAGTGTAGGGTGCATCAGCGCCATACCGTTGGGCGGCATAGCGGGCTGCGGCTCGCGAGAGGTCACAGACTCCCACTAACCGAGCGTGGGGACTGGCGGCAAGGAAGCTGAGATGTTCTTTTGAAATCACCCCAGTGCCAATTACCGCCGCTTTAAGCACGGTTGTCATGATTAACTGTTCTCCTGAACCAAGGATTATGAAGGGTTACTCACCAAACTCTATGCGGGCGTTTCCCCCGTGTTCCGGTATTTTAAGGTACGCCCCTAGGGTCACACCGTTTCCTGATATATTTCGCAAGTTGGTCAAACGGGGCGAGACTATACCGGCGTGACCGGAAAACCGTACAATCGTTGCAGGTTTTCCGTTGGGCAATGCACGATTCTTCTGGCCCCTATCAAAGTCGTTTATTGAATGCGATTAATCGCGCTCGGATTGTGTGGGGCGATCGCCTTCAGCGCACGGTGCGATCGGCCCAGGTGGCAGCGGTGTGGGGTGTGCAAGTGTTGC
>CAZCWE010000249.1:0-6638 GCA_964502285.1 uncultured Spirulina sp.
ACGGATTGGCCGATGGTGTCTTGGCCCACCTATGTGGGGGGCTTGGGTTTCAACCTGAAGTGGAATATGGGTTGGATGCACGATATGTTGGACTATTTCAGCATGGACCCCTGGTTCCGGCAGTTCCACCAAAATAATGTGACGTTCAGTATGTGGTACAACCACAGCGAAAACTATATGCTGGCGTTGTCCCACGATGAGGTGGTGCATTGTAAGAGCAACATGATCGGCAAGATGCCGGGGGATGAGTGGCAGAAGTTCGCCAATGTGCGATCGCTCTTTGCCTATATGTTTGCCCACCCTGGCAAGAAAACCCTGTTCATGAGTATGGAGTTTGGGCAATGGAGCGAGTGGAATATCTGGGGCGACCTGGAATGGAATCTGCTCGAAAGCCAGCCCCACCAACAACTGAAGCAGTTCTTCACCGACCTCAACGCCCTCTATAAACGGGAACCCGCCCTGTATCAAAAAGACTACGAGCAAGAAGGGTTTGACTGGATCGACTGTAGCGACAGCAGCCATAGTGTGGTGTCGTTCCTCCGTCGCAGTCATGATGATGACAACTTCATCGTTGCGGTGTGTAATTTCACGCCCCAACCCCACAGCCATTATCGGGTTGGTGTGCCGCAGTTGGGTTTCTACACGGAAATCTTCAACAGTGATGCGGGTCAGTATGGCGGTAGCAACATGGGCAACCTCGGCGGCAAATGGGCCGAAGAATGGGGCTACCATAGTCAACCCTATTCGATCGATCTGTGTCTCCCGCCCTTGGGTGTGTTGATGTTCAAGATCGATCGCGTCAAAACAAACGCAGCGTTTGCCCCGGCAGAGGAAGCGGTGGAGGTGAGTGCCACGACGGTGGAAACGACGACAAGCACCAAGACGACAACGTAGGCGATCGCGCCCCACGGCTGACCTGAATCCTGAGATCCCATTTCCAGGCCTGGAAATGGGATTACGCCTCAATCTCGTCAGCCTCTCGATTGCGTTGATCGGCGACCAATTCACTGAACCGCTCCATGACTGTGGGGTAATACTTTCATGCTCCTGCTGGCTGGTCACCTTCAAATATTCCCGCTCTTCGGCTTCCCTTTTTGCCCCTTGCACCGCTAGCCATCCCATCGGCTGCATTGGGCGACCACTGCCGTCAAGGTGGTCTGATGGTTGCTCAACCAGGGTGCGCTGGGGTGCGCTGTGATCGGGTTTCTTCTTGCGCTAGGCTGCGCCAAACTCTGCGCCTACCGTTTGGTTGAACGATCGCACCAATTCCATCACCTGATCCGCTGCCCCATCGTCAAACACGCCATCCAAGCCTTCCGGGTGCAGATGGGTGAAAGGCGGCTCGTAGAGCATGGCTGGATCAAAAATTCCTTTTTGGGTGAGGTTGTCGATGATGGTTTCGATGAAGCGGATTTGGTTGCTGGTGAGGTTGGTTGTGGGCAGGACTTGATTAAAAGCCGCCTTGGCAGCAGCGCGATCGCACCCGACAATTTCCCGAATCAACTGCTTCAGATTGAGGTTTTTCTCAAACACCGCCTCAAACTGATCGCGGCCTTCGAGTTCGGGGGACTCGAACAGCATCGTTTCGAGGCTGGCGAGATCCTCTGGGGTGAGGGGTCGATTGCGTTTGAGTTTCGCGATCGCCACATGGTCTTCATGGGCGCGGATATAGGCCTCAACTTTCTTGCGGTATTGGTAGGGACTAAAGCCCGTGGATTGGGTGGGGACTGCGACGATATCGAGATCCAGCAGTTCATCGCTGAAAGTGGTGTAGACGATCGCTTGCTGCTGGCGATCGACAAACTTCACCAGATCGCGAATGTTGCGGCGCAACTGTTCAAGCATCGAAATGGTGACATCTTCCCACCAAGTTTCCTGCTGTGCGTCGGCAATCAGGGGAAGCTGGGCTTTGACCATCGGGATGCTCTGCTTGGTTTCTAGGTTACTGAGCAGGTCGCGGGCTTGGTCGCGCAGGCGGATAAAGCCTTTGGCTTGGGCTGGGTCGAGGGCGAGTTGGAGATGGGTGCAGAGGAGGTCGAATTCCTTGGCGAGTCTGTCTCCGGCGGGGATGCCCGTGGGGAGGGTGGTGAGGGTTGCGGTGATTGTGGTTTGGTCGGCGGGGGTGAGGGTGTTCCAGCGATCGCGCTCCTGAAAGATCTCCACCGTTTCGAGATGGCGGCGCACGATGAAGTTCTCCGGCTCCATCTGGGCAACGTGTTGATGGAGGTCATCGAGGAGCTGCTGACGGAGGGGATCATCAGGCGGCAGGGTTTGGCTGAGGCGGAGCTTGGTGTTGAGCAGGCGGGTGTTGAGAGACGGACGGGGCGAGGGGTCTTTTTCCCTGACGGCCTGGGCGAAATAGCTAAAGTTGTTGCACAGGTCGAAAATGAAAAATTCCTGTTTGTGCTGCCCTTGGCCAAAGAGGTGTTCACAGAGTCGCGTACCACGCCCGATCATTTGGTTGAACTTGACACGGGAATAGACGGGTTTGAAAAAAACCAGATTCACCACCTCGACCACATCGATGTCCGTGTCGAGCATATCCACGGACACCGCGATCGCTGGATTCTTCTGGCTGTTCTCAAAATCCTCTAGCAGGCTCTCGGCATAGTCGCTCTTACTGTCGATCACTTTGGCAAATTCGCCTTTGTAGTGGGGATAGTTGTGGTCGAAGCGATCCGCGATCGCCACCGCATGGTTATGATTCCGGGCAAAGATAATCGTTTTGCCCAGTTGATCGCCGCCCGCGATTTTAATGCCCTGCTCCATCAAAAGTTCTAAGGTCTTGTCGATGGTCGGCGTGTTAAACAGCCACTGGTTCATCGCCCCCGCGTCGATGCTGTCGGGCACATCTCCCGTGTCGGCATCCATAAACCGCTCATCATAATCCTGGCGTTCGTCGGGGCTGAGGTCAGCGTAGCGAATCCCCTGGCGCATGAACTTAAACGGCACATCAATGCCGATGGGCGGGACGAGATACTCATCTTGGATCGCGTCGTCGAGTTCGTAGGCAAAGGACGGCACGCCCGATTCCAGACCAAACACGCCGTAGGTATCCCGGTGAATCTCGTCGCGGGGCGTGGCGGTGAGGCCGACGAGTAAGCTGTCGAAATAGTCGAACAGATAGCGATATTTCTGATAGATGGAGCGGTGGGCTTCATCGATGATCACGAGGTCGAAATGCCCTGGGCCAAAGGTGCGTTGTTTGCCGTCAAGGTCATCAATGCGGTTCAAGATCGTCGGGTAAGTGGAGACGACCACATCAGCGACGGCGGCGTTTTGGTTGCTGGGGTCGTCGAGGAGGTTGACGACATTAACATTCGGAAGATGGCTGCTGAAGGCGCGTTTGGCCTGTTTGACCAGGGCTTTACGGTCGGCGAGGAAGAGGGTGCGGTTGACCCAGTTGGCCCGCAGCAGCAGATCCACGAGGGCGATCGCCGTTCGCGTTTTCCCGGTTCCGGTGGCCATCACCAACAGGGCTTTGCGATGTTTGCGGCTGAAGGTTTCCGTGATCCGTTTCAGGGCTTCGGTTTGGTAGCTGCGCCCGGCGATGTCTGCGTTGGGTTGGATCAGGTGGAGTTTTTTGCGGGCGGTGCGGCGATAGATAATCCGTTCGAGTTCGTTCTTTTTGAGGAAGCCTTGCATGGGGCGGGGCGGATATTGGCTATCGTCCCAGAGGTGGGTGTCGTGGCCGTTGGTGTAGAAAATCAGAGGACGCTGGCCAAACTGCTGCTCTAAACAATCGGCGTACAGTTTCGCTTGGTGTTGTCCCTCGCGGGGGTCGCGGCTGGTGCGCTTGGCTTCAACGAGGGCGAGGGGTTTGCCATTCTCCCCCCAGAGCACATAGTCCACATTGCCCCGCCCGCTGGGGTTCGGCATCCCGGTGACGGGATATTCGCGGCTGTTGGGGTCGGTCAATGTCCAGCCGGCTTCCCGGAGCAGCACATCAATGAGATATTTACGGGTGTCGGCTTCGTTGTAGTTGTGGGGGTCGGGTTGGGCTTGGTTTTGGGCTTTGACTAGGGCTGTGGCCTGTTGTTGCTCAACGGTGACGGTGAGTTCTTGGTTGACGGTTTCGAGTTGTTGGATCTGGGCTTTGAGGTCATTAACCAGGGCTTGAGCTTGCTGCTGGGTGTCGGGGTTGGGGGGTTGGGGGATAATCTCTGGGTTAAAGCCTTGGGTCTTCAGATCGCGCCCGTTGGGGCTGTAGTAGCGGGCCAGCCAATAGAGGACGTGATAGAGGTCTTCGATCAGGCGCAGGGCATCGCGGGGGGTGATGCTGCGATCGCCATGGGCGGCTTGGTTGCCCCGTTGATGAATCAGGCGGATTTTCTCGAAGAGGCTGGGGGGGTTGAGGTTTTCTTTAAAGGTCTGTTCGTGGATCAGTGCGCCGAGTTTGTTGTCGTAGGGCTGTTGTAAATAGCTGTCATGTTGGTAGAGCCAAAGAACGGCTTGCTCTAAGGTGTAGCGGCTACTGAGGCAACTGGCGCGGGGCGATTGATAGACAATCCGCTCGGCTTCGATCGCACTTTGGCACAGGGTCGGAAAGGGGGCGGCGAGAAAATCAAAGTTAGAGGGCATACGGGTCTCTGGGAAGCATACTGTCTCTATTTTGTGTCATTTTTGGGTTTACGATTCGACATTTGGCAAAATTCTACTCACTTCTTGCCTGAGGGTTGACCGATCGCGCCACATTTTGACGGTTCCATTCTGATAAACTTTGGCGATGAATGGGGCCGGATACTTCCGAACAAATTTCTGGATGTTCGGGATCGCGATCCGCAAAATATCGTTCATTGCTTGACTATTCAGGTCTTGTCTCGTGAGGGCAAACAAGCGCACCTCCGCTAAGGTTACAGTCAGACGTTCAGCCGCATTACGAGTAATCGCCACATCTTTGGTTAAGACAATCCAGCCTCTTTTTCCAACTTCACTTAACCATTCAATGTCTTGAGCACTTTGGCTAAATTCATCATCATGGTACTTAATGTTTAAACCTGCTTGTTTCAGTTGAGTGGCAATCGATCGCCCTAAGCATCGATCAACATAAAAAACGATTCCTTGCGGGGTTGATGTCATGCGGCAATCTGGACAACGCTCCGAATGGCTTCTTCTATACTGAACACTGTACAGTCGTAATCTTCTGCGAGAAATTGAATGCTATCACCGGCACGATAACGACTCGCAATCATATCAACGGGAATGCCTCGATCTGCGATCGCTAGCCTGCCAAAGGCGATTCTGGGGTCAAAGGCGAGAATCTTTGGACTGTTTGATTCTTGAGTACGCACGAAGGGATAGAGCCGAATGGCTAACCCCTGATCATCGGGTTCAATTCGTTCTAAATATTGAGCGATCGCACTTTTTAAGTGTTTTTGTTGTGGATTTGAGGCGTTAATCAGTTCACCATAATGCTCAACAAATAGATCAATTCCGTCGGTTCGGAATTCAATATGAGCGAGCGGGTGATTAATTTGCAGCGAGTTTTCGAGATAGTCTAAGGCGTTGCGGACTTTGCCCAAGTCAATGTTATGTTGCTGACGAATTGCTCGGAGTAGGTGCAGTTCAATGAGGTTAATGAACGAGAGGCGTAAGGGTTGCTGTTGGCTGGCGGCAATGACGGCGGGAAAGGCTCGTCTTTTCTTTTGAAGATTGGCTTTGATGCCGTTTGACCAAGCGCGAATGGTTGCTGCGGGGATGCGCAGGTGACGGGCGGCTTCACTGGTGTTGTAGTTGGGCAGGTAACGCGGATCGATGCCGCCATAAATGTCGCTCATCAATGTCCAGATCCAGGAAACGATAAAACCATAGTATCCCCAACCGAGGGCTATAACCGAGGGCTGAGGGTCGTCGAAGCCCGGCCGCTTACCCTAGTTCCTACGGAAGGCTTCGCCAACGACAGGCTCAGGGTGCGCTGGGGGGTGTGGGATTCAGTGACAGAAAGCGTGTTGTAGGCGCAATTTTAAGCGTGTTCGGTTTGTTCAAATGCTTGAATTTTCTCAGTAAGGCTATCTACTGTTTCATTTTGAAAGCGTTCATCTCGCTGTTTGGTATAGTCACCACCATCTAACCACCAACGACTGATCAGGACAACCATCTGAGAGGGCTGCATGGTTTGGTTCAAGATGTGCATGGCTTCTTGAATCACGGTTTGTTCATTGGGTAGGACAATTCTCATTCAGACTCCGCTGTGATTTCTAGGATAAATGTAACAGGGTTCATGGCTTTGACGGAGCCAGAGTAGCGTCGCAGTAGGCGATCGTCACAGGTTAGAAAGACATCGCATTGGGCTTGTTCGGCAGCAGCAACATGAAGCGCATCGACGGGCTTTACACCTTCTTTCTCTAGTGTTTTGGCTCTATCAATGATGCCATGTTGAAGTTTTTGGTAGTGTTTTGAGCGTTTTAAACATTGCCTGACCCAGGTTTGACGAATGGGATTGGTGTTACGACTGTTTTCATATTCCAGGACAGAAGAATTTACTAATTGCATCTCTCCTATTTCTATTAATTGTAAGATTGTTCGCAGGGCTTGAGTTTCAAGGATAATGCGCGGCTGTGTTTGGTCATCAAATGGACGGTTGAACACGCTAGTATCCAAATAGATTTTCATAGGGGTTAGAGGTCGCCACGGAAGGC
>CAZCWE010000250.1:0-6611 GCA_964502285.1 uncultured Spirulina sp.
GGGCCAACGAAGCCTGGGGTTCCTATTGGAGTTGGGACCCAAAAGAAACCTGGGCCTTGATCACCTGGCTCGTTTTCGCCGCCTATCTCCATGCTCGGATCACGCGGGGGTGGCAAGGCCGCAAACCCGCCATTCTCGCCGCCAGTGGCTTCGTTGTCGTGTGGATTTGCTATCTTGGGGTGAATTTGCTAGGAAAAGGGTTGCATTCCTACGGATGGTTTTTCTAGGGTGAGAAAAAAATTCCCGTCACTTTTACCGCAGACGGAGACTTTCACCCTAAACTTTTAGTGTCATTTGAGACCCGCCCTGTCCCCATCCGGCAGGTTAACGAAAAACACGCTTAACCAGTGGAGTAAGAGAACTGTGGAAAATCGCTTTGAACCCCTTGACGGTGATGAGGTGCTGTCGGTTGATGAATCTGCCCAAATTTTTATTGGACATCGTACATTCCGCGTCAGCGAAATCGCAACAGCATTGAAAACCCAACTCTTGGAATATGGGCTAGGAGGTATCACCGCTGAAAAAGAAGGATGGTTCAACCCAGAAGGGATTTCCTGCGAGGCCTTAAAATTTGGGGCCAATCGTTGGCTCAAAGGCAGAGTCAAGATCAGTATTGATTTTTGCCCTGATGAGATTCAAGGCCTCGCCCCAAAACCTCCAGCCCCAGCCGCTCCCTCCCCCCCTGTGACTCCCCCCCCTGTGCTAGAAGAGGATGAGTTAGTCACCGCGATGCCTGAACCAAGTCCGGTGCTAGACCCTGACCCGATCGCGGCGCTCCCGGAACCCGTGGCGGAGGAGCTAGAAAGTAGCAGTAGTGACGACTTCGATCTTACGGCTGAGGATGATCTGTTTGCCCCCACAGCCGATGCACCCGATGAAATCGAGGAAGAACTGGATTTTGGTGAATCCCTCGACCTGGAAGATTCGGGTGATGTCGAACAAGCGGCCGCTGAATTTTGGTCGGATGACGACGATGATGATTTTGCGGTGAGTCCGGATGAGTCCTCAGATGAGGATGATTTCTTTGGCAGTGAATTGGATGATGGGGAACCCGAACCGGAGGCGATCGCATCCCCCGCCCCCCCCGCTCCCGATGACGATGCAGAGGATGTCTTTGGGGACTTAGAGGACGATGGTGAAGACGATATTTTTGGGGACGATGACGATGATGCCGATGCCCTCGTAGATGACGTGTTTGCTGATGCTCCAGTAGACTTCGATGGCGATGATGATGATGCCGATGCCCTCGTGGATGACGTGTTTGCCGATGCTCCAGTCGATCTCGACGGCGATAGCGATGACGAGTTTGACCTTGGGGGGGATCTGTTTGGGGAAGAGGAGACTCCCGCCACGGATGAGGACGACGATGATCCTTTTGGGGAATTAGGGGATGATGACAGCCTGTTTGATGTGTCTGACGAGGACGAGCTAGAACCAAGTCCTACGGCTGCGGCTGCGGCGGACGTTGTCCTGGAAGATGCCGATGATATTTTTGGCAGCGATGATACTGATTGGGGGCTGTCCGGCGATGATGATCTCGACTTTGGGGATCTCGATACCGCCACAGGTGCGGAGTCATCGGGCCAAGAGGATGATGCCATTGCGGACATTTGGCAGGATATTGACGAGTTGAGTTAGGGTGTGGAGCGATCTTCATAGTCGAGTCCATCAGGAGATTCGTCAGCGATCGCTGCTCCCCCCGAATACTCGCCTACTCTTAGCGGTTTCAGGGGGTCAAGATTCCCTCTGTTTGCTGCGATTGGGGCTGGATCTACAGTCCCGCTGGGGCTGGTCGTTGGCGGTGGCCCATTGTGATCATGGCTGGGCGACGGATGCGGGGATTGCGGATCATGTGGCAGCGATCGCCGCTGGGTACGATCTGCCCATCTATCGCGCCACGGCGGAGAATCTACCGGAAACCGAAGCCGCTGCCCGTCATTGGCGTTATGCCGCCCTGACGGAGTTGGCCCACACCCACACCTATCCCTACGTCCTCACAGGCCACACCCAAAGCGATCGCGCCGAAACTGCCCTTTATCACCTCATTCGCGGCACGGGAACCGATGGCCTGCGATCGCTCCCCTGGCAGCGTCCCCTCAGCCCCACCGTCACCCTCGTGCGCCCCCTCCTCACCGTCACCCGCATCGAAACCGCCCAATTTTGCCACACCCACCACCTCCCCATCTGGCAGGATCTGGCCAATGAGAATCTCGCCTACGCCCGCAACCGCCTCCGCCGCGAGATCATCCCCCAGTTAAAAACCCACTTCAACCCCCAGGTGGAGCAAGCCCTCGCCCACACCGCCGAACTCCTCCACACTGACGTAGACTACCTCCAACAGCAAGCCGCCCAACTCTACGCCCAAACCTATCACCCCGATCCGCCCCGCCTCCACCGTCCCCCCCTCCAGGACAGCCATCTCGCCCTCCAGCGGCGCGTCATCCGGCAGTTTCTCGCCCACCATCTCCCCCACGCCCCCACCTTCCCCCAGATCGCCCAGGTGCAAGCCCTGCTCACCGCCCCACATCGGAGCCGCAGCAGTACCCTACCGGGACAATGGTGGGCCGTCGTCGATCGCCCCTGGCTTAGGTTGCAGCGGGTTGATAGTAATCGTGGCTGAGGTAGGGGGCGGGGACGAGTTCGCCGGTTTGGTCGCCGATCTGTACCGTTAAGCCCGCGCCACCGGCCTTAGTGCGCACATAACCCAGTGCGATCGCGCCTCCATCCGTTGCGATCGCACTCGTCACCCGTCCCACTTTTTCCCCCGCCACCAGAATCGGCGTATCGGCGGCCACCGTGGCGGGGAGGTTAATCTGCCAGAGTCGCTGCTTCACCCCTTTGTAGGTGTTTAAACGGGCGATCGTCTCCTGACCGATGTAGCACCCCTTCGTGAAGGACACCGCCCGCCAGAGCCCCGCTTCGAGGGGGTTATAGTCCTCGGTGAGTTCTGTGCCGGGTTGGGGGCGACCTTGGCGAATGCGGAGGGTCTGCCAGAGGCGATCGCCCATGGGCACGGCCCCCGCAGCGGTCAATTGCTCCCACAGATCCGCCGCCTGAGCGACGGGAACCCACAGGGTATAGCCCGGTAGATCGAGGCCCGTGCTGTTCACCAGGCGCAGGGTGCGATCGCCTTGCTCAATCATGCGGTGACGGTAGGGGGTGGTTGGCTCGGAATCACCCACGAGATCCGCGAGGAGGGTTGCGGCGTTTGGCCCCATGAGAGTAAACAGGGCATAATCAGCGGACACATCGGCGATCGCCACCCGATCCATCGGGAAAATGTAGCGATCCATCCACTTTGCCAGGGATGGCCCTTGACCGGGGGACAGTTCGAGCCATAGCCCCTGATCGCTACAGAGCACCGTGACGAGATCGAGGGTGCGAGCGGTGGAATTAACAAACACGGTTTCGCAGCCTTGGCCGGGTTGGAGGGAGGCGATCGCATTCGTCGTTTGGTTGTGGAGAAATTGTTTTGCGTCGTCGCCGGTAATTTGGAGCTTGTCCCAATGGGTGCGATCGCAAATCACCACCCCAGTGGCTAGGGCATCCTGGGCCGCCGCCTCATTGCCAAAACTCAAGGGAACCGAGGTGGCCGCATCAAACTGCGCTCCCGCAGCAACGAGGCGATCGTGCAGTGTCGTCATAGTCTTGTCCTAAAAAGATCACATCACCCTTTAGGATCGCACGAAAAATTCCCAACAAAAAAGAGAGCCACCGTGGCGGCTCCCCCAATCATCAGGGTGCATCTATATCTCACACTATAGCACCCCTAAAGAGGGGTGTCACCCCCCACCCCAAAAACAGCGCACCCTGAGCGGAGTCGAAGGGTAAGCGACGATGTGACGCAGATTGCTAGCCTACGATTATTTGGTCACTCTGCTGCTTTCTCCGATACCGCAAAGATGCCCACTTCTGACACAATAGGAATTCCGATTTGAAAATTTGAGCGACCCGTTGTCATGAAACTTGTTTGCAGCCAAAGCGACCTCAACAGCAATCTTTCCCTCGTGAGTCGAGCTGTTCCTGCCCGTCCGAGTCATCCCGTTCTTGGCAACGTCCTTTTAATTGCGGACGAAAGCAAACAGCGCATCCGGCTCCGAGGCTTTGACCTCAGCCTGGGGATTGAAACCAGCTTTTCCGCCCAAGTCACCCAGGGCGGCAGCATCACCCTCCCCGCCAAGACCCTCGGCGACATCATCTCCCGGCTCCCCGACGGCGAAATCACCCTCACCCACGAAGACGACGACACCGAAGAGGGGGGCCTCGTCACCCTCACCTCCACCTCTGGCCGTTACCAACTGCGCAGCCTCAACGCCGAAGACTTTCCCGAACTGCCCACGGTCGATGATGGCGACTCCATTCTGCTACCGGTGGAATCCCTCGCCGAGGGGCTACGCTCCACCCTGTTCGCCGCCAGTACCGAAGAAACCAAGCAAGTGTTAACCGGCGTTCATGTCACCCTCGGTCGGGATGCGATCGAATTTGCCGCCACCGATGGCCACCGATTAGCTGTGCTTGAAACCCCCAACGATCGCGACGACGATGCCGAAGCCAATACCCCCTCCGATGGCCTCGAAGTCACCATTCCCGCCCGTGCATTGCGAGAATTAGAGCGGATGTTGGGACTCCGCAACAAAGAAGATGGGGTGACGCTGCATATTGATGCGGGTCAGGTCATTTTTGAACTGGGGGATGATTTAAAACTCACCAGCCGCAAACTCGAAGGGGCCTACCCGGCCTATCGCCAACTATTGCCGACGCAATTTTTGAATCAAGTTAGCGTGGATCGCCGCAAATTCCAGAGCGCCCTAGAGCGGATTGCGGTTTTAGCAGATTCTCGGAATAATGTGGTGCGCTGCACCATTGACCAAGAACAGCAACAGGTGCAATTGTCGGTGGAATCCCAGGATGTGGGCAGCGGCCGAGAATCGATGGAGGCGACGGTGAGCAGCAATACGCCCCAGGAAATCGCGTTTAATGTCAAATACTTGATGGATGGTTTAAAAGCACTATCGAGCGGTGAAATTACGATCCATCTCAACTCCGCGACGCAGCCGGTGATTTTTACGCCCCTGAGTGGTTTAAAAATGACCTACTTGGCGATGCCGGTGCAGTTGCGAGATTAGGGGACAGTGCCATAAAACAAGGAGCGATCGCGATCGCTCCTTGGGGGAATCTGTCAAATTAAGAAGGGAATCAACCCACGCCTTATTCGTCGTCGTCGTCTTCGTCATCCGTCGGATATACAAAGCTTTTCGAGCGTCCGGTGAGGACGGATTTCCCTTGGGACAACGCCTTTTGAGCCGCGACGGCTGCTTTGCGTTTCCAGTTGGCGCGACGTTGATCGCGTTTTGCATTAGAGGTTTTCTTCTTGGGGACTGCCATGATCCTGTGTTAGGTCTACTATTCGGGGTCGTTTGCCTGACATAATTAGTCAGACTTTTCGCAACCTCCCATTATACAGGGAAGCGGAGAAAGCCGAACGACGGTTTAAAGGATGCGATCGCATCCCCCCATTTTTCCGGATTTCTTAATCAATCGTTCCAACCCATTCCTCCTGAGACTAGGGCATACTGAAGGTTAATCGTTGGTACTGGCGTTGAGTCAGATCACGCGAAGTCCAATCCACTTGAGCCGATCCGCTCCGCTCACCTGCCAGCGACTTTCGGAGATAGAACGCTGTTGAATCATTTGAGAGAATGAGCCGATGATTGAAATGACTGTTGCGGGCATTGCTCTCGATGCCTATACCCGAAGTCCCATTGTTCTGCTCAAAGATGGGTCTGATCGTCGTGCTCTTCCCATTTGCATCGGTCAAGATCAAGCGAAATCGATCATTGGGGCCCTCGAACAGCATGATCCACCGCCGCGCCCCCTCAC
This sequence comes from uncultured Spirulina sp., assembly GCA_964502285.1. GTDB lineage: Bacteria > Cyanobacteriota > Cyanobacteriia > Cyanobacteriales > Spirulinaceae > Spirulina. The sequence goes on from CAZCWE010000250.1 coordinate 5,881, forward strand.
CCATGACCTGATCGGCAATATTTTCGACAGCCTCGACCTTTCCCTCTCGCGGATTGTGATCCACGCCCTCCAAGACAGCACCTTCTATGCTTTGCTCTGTTTGGAATGGGGCGATCAGACCCGCGAAATTGACTGCCGCCCCAGTGATGCGATCGCGATCGCCCTACGCACCAACAGCCCGATCTGGGTCGTGGAAGAAGTCGTCGCCGAAGCCTCGATCCCCGTCGATCGCGAAGCCGACGAAGAAGAACGCCAAGCCTTCCGCGATTTTGTGGCCGACATCAGCCCCGAAGACTTTATCAACATGGGACGCAGCCAGGGCACGAGCGAAAGTTGAGCATGAATCCCCATGGAATACCGTCGGTTTGGTAAAACGAACCTCAATCTTTCTGTCTTTTCCCTGGGAACCATGCGCGGCCTGCATGATCCCCAGCAGTTTCAGCGCACCCTGTTTACGGCTCTCGATGCGGGGGTTAACCATCTCGAAACCGCCCAAGGCTACGGCAATAGCGAGATCTATCTCGGTCAAGCCTTGCAAACCCTACCACCGGGGGAGCGCGATCGCCTCATCCTCACCAGCAAGCTCACCCCCACCGCCGACCCCGCCCAACTCCGCCCCAAACTCGAACAGTCTTTACAGCGATTACAGCGCGATCGCCTCGACTGCCTCGCAATCCACGGCATCAACACCCCGGAGCATCTCCACTGGCTGAATCAAGGCGGTTTCGAGG
>CAZCWE010000251.1:0-6607 GCA_964502285.1 uncultured Spirulina sp.
ATCCTGATGACCGCCCTGGCCTCTGCCCTGACAGGGCTTGCAGTCGACCAGGACCTGGCGATGATGTCGGCAGAAGACTTCATTCGCGACATCCTTATCGATGGGCTGGGTATCCGCCACCTCTACGTAGGGGATGATTTCCGCTTCGGCAGGGATCGCGTCGGCGACTTCGCCATGCTCGAACGGGAGGGCCGCGCACACGGCTTCACGGTCGAGAACCTGCACACGGTCACGGTCGGCGAGGAGCGCGTGAGCAGCACCCGTATCCGCGAGGCCCTGGCCCGCGGTGACCTCGACCTCGCGCGGCACCTGCTCGGCCGGCCCTACCGGATCTGCGGCCGAGTCGCGCACGGCGACAAGCGCGGGCGCACCATCGGCTTCCCCACCGCCAACCTGCAAGTCCCCGACCGCAAGCTGTTGCCCCGCTACGGTGTCTATCGGGTGCGGGTGTCCAGTGCAGCGGGTCTGAGCAACCTGACCGGCGTGATGAATATCGGCTGTCGTCCGACGGTGGCCGGGACACCCCAGCCCACCCTTGAAGTCCATCTCCTCGATTGGTCGGGAAATCTGTACGGCGAAACCCTCACCGTCCACCTTGAAAAATTCATCCGCCCCGAACAAAAATTTCCCTCCCTCGATGCCCTCAAAGCACAAATTGCCGCCGATTGCCAAGGAGCACGGGTTTAGGCATTGATTCTGAAAGTCGGAGCGGCCAGAAATTGGCAAAAACACCTCTGTAGTTGTGCAAACCGTGCCCTGAACCCCTAAAATCCAAACCATGATTAGTCCTCCCTCTTCCGCCATGAGCGATCGCATCACCCGTTTGACCGAATCCCTCGCCCGCGTCATCGTCGGCAAAGATCACGCCATTCGCCTCGTGCTCACCGCCTTGATCAGCGGTGGCCATGCCCTCCTCGAAGATGTGCCCGGCGTGGGCAAAACCCTCCTCGCGAAATCCTTAGCGCGATCGATTAACGGTAAATTTCAGCGCATCCAATGCACCCCCGACCTGCTCCCCTCCGATGTCACCGGCACCAACATCTGGAACCCCAACAGCCGCGAATTTGAATTTCTCGCCGGGCCCGCCTTTGCCAATATTCTCCTCGCCGATGAGATCAACCGCGCCACGCCCCGCACCCAATCCGCCCTTTTGGAGGTGATGGAAGAAGCCCAAGTCACCATCGACGGGGTTGCCCGCACCGTCCCCGCGCCCTTCTTCGTGATCGCCACCCAAAACCCCATCGAATATCAGGGCACATTCCCCCTCCCCGAAGCCCAGATGGATCGCTTCACCCTTTCCCTGTCGCTGGGCTATCCCACGGAAGCCGAAGAACTGGTGATGTTGCAGCGCCATCAAACCATGAGCATGGAGACGCTCGAACCCTGCGTCACCACCGAGGAAGTGCTCGAACTCCAAGCCCAAGCGCGTCAAGTTGCGGTGACCCCCGCGCTGCAACAATATATGCTGAGGCTAGTGCGAGCGTCGCGATCGGATGCAGAGGTGGTTTTGGGGGTGAGTCCACGGGGGACGGTGGCCCTCCAACGGGCGGCGCAAGCCTATGCCTTGATTGATCGGCGAGACTATACATTGCCCGATGATGTCAAACTGTTAGCGCCCTATGTATTAGCCCATCGGATGATTCCGGCGGGTGGAAAGCAGGCTAAGGTGATTATTGAACGATTGTTAGATACTGTGCCGGTGGATTGATCATGAACAGAGTGGACGGATTGCGGCAATGGATGGCGGGGATCTTGGTGCTGTGTGTAGGGGCAGTGCTGGGAGTGGGGTTAGCGATCGCCCTCCATCCCCAACCCGTCCAAGCTGCGATCGACCGGACGAAATCCGTTGATCCGGTTCCTGAAGAATTAACCCTAGAGCGGGATATCTACGTGGAACGCTGTGGCAGTTGCCATGTGGCTGTGCCGCCGGCCCTGTTCCCCCGCGAGCGGTGGGTGGAACTCCTGGAAAACCCGATGCAGCATTTCGGCGTGAATCTCCGCCGCAGCCAAGGGAATATCCCCCCGCTGTCCAGTATTGATGTGCGCCTGATGTGGGACTACGTGCGCAACTATTCCCGCCCCGCCGGACGCGATGAAACTATCCCCTCAACGCTCTCGGCCTCGCGCTTTTTCCGGGCACTGCATCCCAAAGTCGGCGACTATTGCCGCGCGAATGAGGCGTTAAACTGTCCGCCGACGGTTTCGGTGCAAACCTGCGTTCTCTGCCACACCAATGCCCGCGCCTACGACTATCAGACCCTCGATCCGGTGTGGGATGACGCGCCTTAAGGATCACGACCGGGGCTTAGGCTCGACGCGATCGCATCCCACTGTTGGAGCCACTGCCGCAATTCTGCGGTGCTGAGGCGGGTTTTGGTGAGGGGCAGGAGGACGCGGTTGAGGTCACGGAGCGATCGCCCCCGTTCCACCCAAGCCGCCCGCAGCTCATCGGGGGCAAGCAACGCACTTCCTAAGCCAAGCTGATGCTGCAATTGACGCTGTTTTTCTGCACTGAGCAATTGCAGGACAAAGTGATGCTGTTCGGCCTTGGCCAACACCGAAGCCAACGCCTGAATATAGGCTTGGCTGTTGTTTTCCACGGGCGAGGCGAGGGGCTGGGCTAATCCAAAGCGACGATTGAGGGCAATCAGGGCGATGATGCTAGCGATCGCCCCTTGGAGCACTAACGGCGCGAGGGCAGTACGGGCAAGATAACCCCACACACTGTCTTGCGCCTCCCCTGAGGCGATCGCCCCTTCATCCTCATAGCCGTGCAGATATTCATCCACCCACACCGCCCGCGCTTGAACATTAATCGCCTCTCCTAGGGGAGCTTGCGGCTGTAACACTAGATGGGCCAACAGTTGAAAATTCGCCAACCGAGCTTGATAGGCATTGGCCGCCAAAAACGGCGTGATCACTCGAATAATCTCCCCGTTTCCCACCGATTCCCGCCACGCGATCGCCCCGTAGGGATCAGTCCAAATCCCCGCCGTGGCCTCTAGTTTACGGCGACGGGTATCGATTTCACCCGCCCCCCATGGCGTATTCGGTTGGCGATGAAAGGGGGCAGCAGTGACAGGTTGACGGATACCCAACTGCACGAGGGTATTCCCCGCCCGAATCCAGGCGGCTAGTTCTGGGCTGATGACAGGGTTGGGGGTGATGGAAGGATAAATTTGTAAGAAGGTCTGGCCGGGAGACGCTGAGTGAGCGGCAGGAAAATCAGCGGCGGGCCGTTGCCAACGCTGGAGGGCCATCCCTTCATCCTGAGCCCAGGCGTACCAAGCACCGTAGCCTTCGGGGCCACGGGTATAGGTGGAGCCGGAATAGAGGGGCACTTGGGCGGGTGCGATCGCCACACTCAACAAGAGGGCGAATCCCACCAAAATCAATACCCCACGGGGCCAATGCCGAAATAAACGCTGGATCATGTGTAAATTGCATCGCGATCAATTCTGCGTTTGAGATAGTGATTCATGCGGGGACGATAGCGAATGAGGTCGATAGAACGTTGAAAGGTTTGTTCGAGTTCGGCTTTAATGTCTACCATCGTGAATAAGTCCGGTTCGGTTAATTCCAGGACAATATCTATATCACTGGCCGGAGTGGCTTCATTACGAGCAACTGAGCCAAAAATACCCAAGCGGGTCACCCCATATTTTTGATACAGGTGGGGGGCAAATTGGCGTAATGTTTCCAGGATGCGATCGCGCTCTAGGCTTGGGTGATCTGAAAGTGTACTCATGGCGGTTGACGATGATAAGGGCGAGTCCATTTAACGACAGATGAACAGCGAAAAAACGCCGCATTAGGAATCCGTGAAAAGCTCAGAATAGGCGTGCCAGCAGCGATCGAAGAGTTCGGCTGTGGGCGGTGTTTCTCCAAATTTTAGCCCTTGGTGCATTACCAACAGGGTGAAATAGGGGTCGGGATGGGGCAGGGTGGCGATCGCTTGGCGATATTCGCCGTCGGTGCGGCTGGGGAGATGGGGGGCGATGTTGCGATCGTGGAGAAGTTGCAGCATCCCCAAATAGAGACATAAACAGGCTTGGCGATAGTGACCGTTGAGATAATGCTGTTTCGCCTGGCGTTGCCATTGAGTAGCGGTGTGCTGGGGAGATGAGTCGGCGGCGGAGTAACGGGGTTTGTTGCGCCATTGGCGGGTATAGGGGCTGAGTAAACGCCACAACACCCACGCAGCCCACAATCCCAAGGCAACAACACCCCCCCAAAAAATAAGATTGCGCAGAATTTGCCAGGGGGAAGACGTGAACCAATCCGTAGGATCTGGGTTCTCCGGGCCGGTCAACTGTTGCATTTGCCAGTCCCACCATTCCCCGATCCGCCGCTGCCATTGGCTTAGTTGCCAACCGAGGCTATTCTCAGCAAAATTACTCATCGTCGCAGTTTGAATGAATCAGTTCTAGTGTAGGCCGCTACAATCAACGATTAGCATTGGTGAACCGCCCATGAGCTACCTTCGAGACCGTTACATCAATCCCCTCACCGACTTCGGCTTTAAGCGCATCTTTGGCACAGAAGCCAATAAAGCTTTGGCGATCGCCTTTCTCAATACCCTCCTGCCTCCTCACCACCAAATCCAAGACCTCACCTATAAAAACACTGAAAATCTGGGGAATACCCCCCTAGATCGCAAAGCTATTTTGCCAGTTTCCCTATCCAAGACCAATCCCAGAAAGGTGACTGGAATTATCAACTCGCTGCTGTTTATACCATCGGCGTTCTCGATTTCATCTTTACTGACCATCAACAGGATCCGGATCTCATTCATGTTGTGCAACTGAAAGATCAACCATGCCGGGTGTTCTACGATAAACTTCAATTCATCTATATCGAATTGCCCAAATTCACCAAATCCCTAGACGAGCTATCAACCCCGCTGGAGCAGTGGCTGTTTGTGTTACGGCATCTCTCGGAATTAAGCGATCGCCCCCAACGCCTCCAAGCAGATCCCATTTTCAACCAACTCTTTGAAGTGGCCGAATTTGCCAACCTGTCTCGTCCCGAACAGGACAGTTATGAAAACAGTTTAAAATATTACCGAGATTTAAATAATGTGATTGACACTGCCCGCGAAGAGGGACGGGAAGAGGGACGACAAGCGGGCCAAGTTGATTTAATTCTTCGTCTGCTCACTCGAAAATTAGGGGAAATTCCCGAACCGATTCAAGGGCAGATCTTGGCCCTGAGTGGGGCAGATTTTGCCGCGTTGGAGGATGCTGTTTTTGAGTTGCACAGTGTGGAAGAGTTAGAAACGTGGTTGCGATCGCGCCCGTAAGCTGATCAGCATCTAAATTGCATTAACTAAGTTTCCTTTATTTTTGATATTCCGATGCCATTTAATCACTAGTTCTCCCTCATTTAGTAATTTATGCAACAAAATCTCTAACTCTTGGAGCGAATCAAAAAACCGGTTCGCGATAAATTCTTTTGCTGAATGCCACACCAGTTCTATCAAGTTGTAGTCTGGACTGTACTCTGGTAAGAACTCGATAATTAAATTCGGCATCTCTTTTTCGATTTTTTCTAAAAACTCTTTTGTTTTATGAATACTTGCATTGTCTAAAATAAGAACAATTTTACAGCCATCTTTTTCAAAGTCTTCTGCATTTTTATCTTCTCCAGCCCATTCACATTTTAGATGTTCATAAAACTGTTTTAGTACATGATAAAAGTTTTCTCCTGTCCCTTTTTTTAGAAAGTCTACATACCGTTTCTTATCAGACAAACGTAAACCCCCCATCACATTGATTCTCCCTTTTCTTCGTTTTCCTGATACTTTTTTCCGCTTTCCTTTCTTTGTCCAATTTTTCCCTCTAATTGGTTTCAATCCAAAACCAGCTTCATCCCAAAACCATATCTGGAGCCGTTTTGGTGATTCTTTTGCTATTTTTGTATATTCATCCAATTTTTTTCTAAATAACGCTCTTTTCTCTGGATTTTGCTGATCTTCTAAGCTGTATTTTGACCAAATGTACACAAATTTGTTTTTTTTAGAATCCTTCTGACTTGACTAGAACTTAATTTAATTCCAGTCTCTTGCTCTAAATGCTTTGCTAATCTCTCTGCTGTCCACCTTCCATATTCATACCCAAATTCTTTCGGTTCTTTGTCGATGATTTCTATCAATAATTCTATATACTTAGGTGTAGCTTTATGGAAATTCCCTTTCATTCTTTCGTCAACCAGGCTTTCCAAATTATTTGGATCTCCATGAGTACACCAGTAGGCAACTTTTCTTAATGAACAACCCAAAAAATCAGCAATCTCTTGATATTTTTTGCCATCATTTCTTAATAAAAGCATCAAAATTCTTTCTCGAATATCTGGATTCTCCTGATACTTAAGCTCATGCTGCAATATTTTTTTCTCTTCTATGGTTATATAGTTTTTGATCGGCATATAAATATGGTATTGTTTTTGTACTATTATATGTGATTTAGATGCCAATTAGCTTAATGATATTTAAACTTAAAATTTCAGAAACCCGATTTCTTGATTGATCAACTCTCCTCTAACCAGGTTTCAATGGCAGATATCAGATTCCGTTGATTGGGGGGAAACCTTTTAAAGGGGCTTCTAT
>CAZCWE010000252.1:0-6577 GCA_964502285.1 uncultured Spirulina sp.
CGGTTTGGGAGTGGTGGAACTCACCCTCGCTCTGTACCAAACCCTGGACTTGGATCATGACAAAGTTCTGTGGGATGTGGGTCACCAAGCCTACCCCCACAAACTGATCACCGGTCGCTACAACGACTTCCACACCCTGCGCCAAAAAGACGGCGTGGCGGGCTACCTGAAACGGTCTGAAAGTCGCTTTGACCACTTCGGGGCGGGCCATGCCTCCACGAGTATTTCCGCCGCCTTGGGGATGGCGATCGCCCGTGACCTGGCCGGTGAAGACTACAAATGCGTTGCGATCATCGGCGACGGCTCCCTCACCGGCGGCATGGCCCTCGAAGCCATCAACCACGCCGGCCACCTGCCCCACACCCGCCTGATGGTCGTCCTCAACGACAACGAAATGTCCATTTCTCCCAACGTCGGCGCGATCTCCCGCTACCTCAACAAAGTCCGCCTCTCCGACCCGATGCAGTTCCTCTCCACCAACATTGAGGAACAACTGCGCCATCTTCCCTTCGTCGGTGACACGATCACCCCCGACATGGAACGCCTCAAAGAGAGCATGAAACGCCTCACCGTCCCCAAAGTCGGTGCTGTGATCGAAGAACTCGGCTTTAAATATTTCGGCCCCGTCGATGGCCACAACCTCGCAGAACTGATCGATACCTTCCACCAAGCCCATAAAATGCCTGGGCCTGTCCTGGTTCACGTCTCCACCACCAAAGGCAAAGGGTATGCGATCGCCGAAAACGATCAAGTCGGCTACCACGCCCAATCCCCCTTCGACCTCACCACCGGCAAAGCCTACCCCAAGAAAAAACCCACCCCCCCCAGCTATTCCAAAGTCTTCGCCCACACCCTCACCACCCTCGCCGCCAACAATGCCAAAATCGTCGGCATCACCGCTGCCATGGCCACCGGCACGGGCCTCGACAAACTCCAGCAAAAACTCCCCAAACAATACATCGATGTCGGCATCGCTGAACAACACGCCGTTACCCTCGCCGCCGGCATGGCCTGCGAAGGCATCCGCCCCGTGGTCGCCATCTATTCCACCTTCCTCCAACGCGCCTACGACCAAGTTATCCACGATGTCTGCATTCAAAAACTCCCCGTCTTCTTCTGCCTCGATCGCGCCGGTATCGTCGGTGCCGACGGCCCCACCCACCAAGGCATGTACGACATCGCCTATCTGCGTTGTCTGCCCAACCTGGTGATCATGGCCCCCAAAGACGAAGCCGAATTGCAGCAAATGGTGGTCACCGGCGTGAACTACACCGACGGCCCGATCGCCATGCGCTATCCGCGCGGCAATGGTGTCGGCGTGCCGCTGATGGAAGACGGCTGGGAACCCCTCGAAATCGGCAAGGGTGAAATCCTCCGCAATGGCGATGACCTCTTGCTCCTCGGCTACGGCTCCATGGTCCAAACCGCCCTCCAAGTGGCAGAACTCCTCGGCGAACATGGCATCGGCGTGACGGTGATCAATGCCCGTTTCGTCAAACCCTTGGATACCGACTTGATCGCCCCCTTAGCCCAACGCATCGGCAAAGTCGCCACCCTCGAAGAAGGCTGCTTACCCGGCGGCTTCGGCACAGCGGTGCTCGAAGCCCTCCAAGACCACGATATTCACGTCCCCGTCAAACGTTTCGGTGTGCCGGATATCCTTGTGGATCACGCCACGCCGGATCAATCCAAAACCGATCTGGGCTTAACCGGTTCCCAAATCGCCGAGCAACTCCTCGTTTCCTTCTTTAAATCGAAGCAGCCCTCATCTGTGGCGTAGTTGAAAAATAGAGCCGCATGGGTGCTGTCTTGCTCACTCTGCTGCGGATTAAACAAGGGGCTTCAAGCCCCTTGTTTATCCTTGACGCTTCACCCTCGTAACTGCCAACAAATCGGTTTAGACCCGTCGGCTTGAGGGCGATCGCACTGGCGTTCGGGGTTGCGCGGGTCTGGGCGCATTGGACAGAAATACCGCCGATGGGCCCTTACCATTTCTAGGTATTTTTGCCATGCTAGAGGCACAACTTAAAAAAAATGTTAAATTCGCATCAGAATAAGGGGTTTGCGATGGAGTACAGATCAAAAGGTTGCCCCTCAAGCCATGCAGTTTTCTGTCAATGAGATCCAAAACGGCTGCATTAAACCTTAACTGAGCCGCAATGAAGAGAGGCATGACCTCTAGGTCAACGCTTCCACATCGATATCGATCAACTCGCCTCGTCCAGTCAGTCCCCCTCAAATTCAGGTATGTGATGCTTTACTCTCCGAACTCTCGCCAAGCGATCGCGCTCCTTGCCCTCGAAAACCCTGAGCCCATTTTGCCCATTGCGGCAGTCCTCGATCAGCTCGGCTGGCAAGTGGACATTTTCACCTACAGCACCGAACTGGAGCCGCCTCACTGTGTTGTGGAGCATCAAACCTGTCGGGTGGTGATGCTACCCCAGGCGCAGTTTGTGGAGATGTTCTGCGAATTTCAAGTCAAGCAGGGCACACACTATCCGCTGCTGCACAGTGTTGATCAGGCTTCGATTGCTGTAAGTCAAGCTCTCCAAACCGCAACGGGTGCGAAGTGGGTGCATGGCTTGACGGAGTTGGGGTCGCCAGCCACCGAGCGACCCAGCGCAGATTATGTCATGGGGGATTTTCCAACGCCGTTTTTCCCCCCTTCGCGTTACCCCACTGTCCATCCCCAACGCCCGATTCACTTCGACTCAGCAGCCGCGCGGCAACAGTTGGGTTTGCCAGCGGGTGAGCGGATTGCGCTGTTTGTGGGGTCGTTCGCGATTCGCCATGGGGGGGATGTGTTGTTGCAAGCTTGGGCGCATTTGGGACGATCGCCCCATGTGCCGAAACGCTTGCTGCTGATTGACAATGGCCAAAGCCAAGCGAGCGATCGCCACCGCATCGAACAAGCCCGGAAGACCCTCACCCTGATCGAAACGGTGGAAGTGTTGCAACCCAACAGCCCGGCCCACCTCGCACTCTATTACCTTGCCGCAGATGTCTGTGTGATTCCCAGCATTAACGAAGCCTTTGGACAGGTGGCGATCGAGGCGACGGCCTGGGGAACTCCGGTGATTGCGTCGGCGGTGGGGGGCTTGTGCTTTAGTGTCGTGCCTGGGGAGACGGGGATCTTAGTGCCACCTAATGATGTGGATGCTCTCTGCGCGGCTTTGGATCAATGTTTTACGGACGAACTCCAAGCGCGGCGCTGGCACTGGCCGACGGCAACGGTTCAAATGAGTCTCCAACTCAGCGATCGCTATCGGCGACTTCTCGTGTTGTCCCTCCTCAACAACGCTCTCCCTGAACCCAATTGGGTGGTTCCGTGGCAAGTCACTCTCCCCCAATCAGCCCACCGCGCCTCTTAGCTGCAAGGCCGCATCAATCCGACTCCCGCTCTGGCCAGGGCGGGATATTTGCCATTTCGGCCCGGAGGCGGACTTGCTGCTGGCCTTTGGTGCGGGCGGCGAAGGTGATCAGGTCGAGGGGGGTATTCACCACAGCCAACCACTGGCCCCGAATCAAGGCGGGGGGGAGTTCTTTCACTGCCCAGCGACCCAGCCGATAGAGGACTTCGCGGGGGGTGAGCGATCGCATCAACGGCACGCCATGCAATTCATGTAAATAGCGATTCGAGCGGCCATAGCGTCGCCATTGTTGCCGCAGTGCCGCAAGGGTACGGCGGTGACGATGTTTAACCACCGCCGTCGGTGCAAACGCATACCCGCATTCCGTCGCCGCCAAGAGCCGCCAACAGAAATCCGCATCGCCCCCCGTGGTGAGGTAGGGCCGAAAGAGACCGGTCTGGGCCAATAGCTCCCGGCGCACCCCTAGATTCGCCGTTTGACCGTAGGGGCGAAAAGGATGCTGGAGGGTATGGCGTTGGGAGAGGGTTTCGTTGCGATCGGCGTAGCGTTCGAGGAGGGAATCCCCCGGCAGGGCGACGATTTCCCCCGCCACGAAGCCCACCCCACGATCCGCAAAGGGCGCGACTAAGTTCGTCAACCAATCCGGCTCTGGGCGACAGTCGGCATCGGTGAAAGCAAGGATTTCTCCTTGGGCGGCCAAAATCCCCACATTCCGGGCGGCGTAGGAGCTTTGAATATCCACCTCTTGCAGCGATCGCAGGGTCATCCCTGCGGCGGCACAATCCTGCACCGCTTGCTGCAAGAGCGCCGAGGTTTGATCCTGGCTGTGGTTATCAATGAGGAGATATTCAACGGTGGCGCGATCGCAGGTTTGCGATCGTAGACAAGCCAATAAATCCGGTAAATCTGCGGCCCCGTTATAGATCGGAATAATCACCGAAACCCTCATCTTCCCTCCACACTGCTGCCGTTGAATGTCCCCATTGTGCAACAGACGCGATCGCACAGCAGCGATCTAGTTCTCACCAAGAACCCCCCCCGCGCTTCGCGCACCCCTCCCAGAAGGGGATTGGGTCACAAATCTCCTTTGAGGAGGAGTTTTTTACCGTTAGGCTCACGATTTCGGTTGATAGTCGTTGTATTGGTCTTGGTTGTAGAAATAGAGGGTGCGAATCGGGTAGGGAATGGTGATATTGGCACTATCAAATTCGGCTTTGATCGCCAGCATCGTTCGCGTTTGAATGCGTCGGACTGATCCCTGATCCGACGGTGTCCAATAGCGCACTAAAAAGTTAATCGAACTATCCCCAAATTCCACAATGTCAATCTCTGGGGCCGGCTGATCTAAGACACCATCGACATTTTTTAAAAGCGTTTCGAGGATTGCGATCGCATCCGACAGCGATGTATTGTAATCCACCCCCACGGCTAGATCTGTCCGGCGACGATCGAACGCCGTGCGCACTTGCACCGCACTGGTAAACACATCAGAATTGGGGAGTAAAATTTCTTCCCCTTGATAGGTGCGGATTGTGGTGGTACGAATATCAACGCGCTCCACCGTACCTTCATAGTCACCGACAATAATTTGATCGCCTAATTTAAACGGCTCTTGAATCAGCAGTAAAATACCCGCTAAAAAATTCTTAAAAATATCTTGAAAGGCAAAACCAATGGCCACGGAACTCAGCCCCAGCGTGGCAATAATATCTCCCAAATTCAACCCCGGAAATGCCACCACGGCCGCAAATAAAACCCCCACCACCCAGGTTGTGATGCTCGTGATTTTGACAACCAGGAGTTTTAATGACCGGCTTTTCAGGGTCTGATCACCCACTTTTTGCGCGAGATTACCAGTGGCTTGGGCAATGTAGCGCGTCAACAGCAAAATAATCACTGCTGTCAAAAAAGCAGGAATTAGCTTGATCCCGCCTGCTACCAGCTCCTGTAGGCTACTAATGGCGGTTTCAATCAATCGATTCATGATCACGATGAGTACAATCCAACATGCTGAGTTTGGTGATACTATACCGAATTTTGAAGGGGGGACGGGTCAGCAGAAAAAGCGCGATCGCACTCCTTCCATTGACCCGCCCCCCACAATGAGACGTGATCAGCCGAAGCCCTAGGTTAATTGGCCTCGGCTGCATTTAGACCCTATTGAAATTTCTCGCTGGCCTGATGCACAGCCTGTTCAAGCTCGTTCCAGGCACTTTCAAACCCGTTTTGTAGGTCTTGCCATGCGGATTCACTTGCTTTTTGGATTTCTGCGAGCTTCTGGGCCGCAGCATCGCGCTTGCTGTGGAGGTCGCTCAACGTGTCTTGATATTGGAGTTGAGCATCGGCTTTGGCTTGGTCGGCCTTGGCTTTGAGCTCGTCAATTTGCGCGTTGAGTTTGTTGAGTTGCGCTTGGACGTTCTTTTCGTAATCTTGTTTGGAAAGGTTCTGAAGTTGTTGGGTCGTCATAAATGAAGACCTCCTAAATGACTGTTTGCAATTGAATAATTTCAACTTGTTTACACTGTAGCGATCGCACCCCCCGCCCTCACTCCATCATTCGAGGGAAAGATGACCCAAGCTTCTCCCTCAAAAGAGAGAACTCTGGGCAGCTTGAGGAGGAGGAGCCGGAGGGTGGATGTGTTCTAGTCGCCGCCGGGCCAGGGATCTACCGTGCCGCCGAGGGCTGTGGCGATCGCCTCCGTATTCGCCACCAACATTTTGATGTAGCTGTCGCCATTGCTTCCCGGTGCGCCAATCGAATCAGAATAGAGGGCTTGGGGGGCGAGGGTGACTTGGGCTTCGGTGGCCACGGCTTGGATCAGCGAATCATTAATCGTCGTCTCGGCGAAAATGGCTGGCACACCCGCCGCCCGGATCGCGTCGGAGAGGGCTTTCACGGTTTGGGCGCTGGGCTGTTCTTCGGTGCTGATCCCGATTAATGTCCCCAACATCGTCAAATCATAGGCCGCCACATAATAGGCAAAGGCATCATGGGTGGTTACCAGTTGACGCTGGGCGGGGGGGATGGTGGCAATTTGGGCAATAATCCAAGCGTCCAGGGCTTGGAGTTCGGCGATTAGGTCGTCGGCATTGGCCGTAAACAGGGCGGCATCGTCGGGAGAGAGTTCGATCAGTTGGTCGCGAATCGCGTTCACCATGGCGATCGCATTTTCCGCATCGCCCCACACATGGGGGTCGGGAACCCG
>CAZCWE010000253.1:0-6570 GCA_964502285.1 uncultured Spirulina sp.
GTAGTGATTTTAGCGACGCTGGTGGATTTGGTGAGGAAACCCGATGCGCCCACCATTTTGGCCCGCATCCGATCCACCACGCCATCATTGCCGGTCAACATGATCACGGGTAGGGCCGCGAAATCTTGGACGCGCCGGATTTGAGCGCAGATTTCATAGCCATTGGCAACGGGCATGATCAGGTCTAACAGAACTGCATCGGGCTTTTCTTGGAGCAAACGGGGCAGAGCGTCTATGGGGTTGGTGATGCTCAGGACGCGATAACCCGCAGCGGTGAGGATCTTGTTGAGGCGGGCTTGGACGCGGGGATCATCGTCGATGCAGGCGATTAGGGGTTGATGTTGGGGTTGGGTGGGGTGGGGGTGGGCAGGAGGAGGGGTGAGGGGATGAATGGGGGGCTTGGGGGGCGCGAGGGTGAGGAGATGACCGTCGATGAAGGGGATGAGGGTGCGGGTGATGGTAAGGACTGACTGATGTTTGAGGGCGGCAATGTCGCGGAGGCTGCGCTGTCCGTTGATTAAACGGGTGAGCTGTTGGTAGATGCCGAGACTGGTTTGTTGCTCCAGGAGTGCCGCGTCCACGATGCGGGGAGCGAGGTTGGGGGAATAGCGGGTGAGGCCGATGGCGACCCATTGCTGCCATTGGGCTTGGCTTTGCTGGAGGATGGTTGCAATGTCAAGGATGGCGGCTTGGGGGAGCATACCGGTGCTGGAGGGGCGGATGCTGGGGTAGGGGGTGAGGGTAAAGCTGGGGCTTTCGGTTTGTAGGGAGTGGAGGGCGATCGCTTGCAAGATATCGAAGCAAGCCGTGCGGGTAATTTCGGTGACGATCGCAGTGGCTTGTTCGCTGTCGATTTTTTGGCGGAGGGTGAGCATCACGAGGGTGTGATACTCCACGCTTTCGGTGGCGTTGTTGCTGGGAACTTGGAGGTCAGCAGCGGTGAGTTGGGGCACGCTGAGGAGGAGCGATCGCCGCCATTGCCGCGTCGGATATTCACCGCCTCCAATCCACACGAGGCGACCCAAATGTAAGTAGAAGTGCCACGCGACCCCATTGCCCAAGGTGAGCGACAACCGCCCGGTGAATTTTTGCTCCCGGTATTGCAGCAGTTGAGCCGTCAGCCCTTGTTTTTGCTCGCACCCAGCAGGGGACGCTTCTGCGGAGAAGCTGATTTGAGTGTTGGGGGGGAGGGGCTGTTGAGTCATGGGGATGTTGGGCGTAATGGGGGGTGAGCGCTGGCAAAATGGTGAACTGTCTATCAGAATAGACAACACTTGTGAAAATCCTGTGAATGTTCTGTGACCTTTGACCCCTCACACAGAAGATTCCTTTACAATGCAGCGCCACAACGTTTTTCTGCGTTTTTCGGCAATTTTTTTTGTGGGTCGGAGACAGAATCGCTAGAGTGAAGTGGAACAGAATCGGGTTCAAATTACGGTAGAGAGCGAGGGCCATGCTAGAGGAAATTGCCGATGCGATTCAGCAGGAAGACTATCGACGGGCTGCCCAGTTGTTGAAGCCCCTGCTCAAGACCGATCGCAAAAACCCTTGGGTGCGGTTTTACGTGGGACGGGTGCAGGAGGGGATTGGCAAACGGGACGAGGCGGAACGGCTTTATCTGCAACTGTTGCCGCAAACGACGAATCCAAAATTGATCCGCTACATTCGTCAGGGGATTGCTCGGATTGAAGCGATCGCATCGAGTTCGCGTCAGGATGCGATCGCCGCAGCCCTCGCCACACCGGGCGGCGACGATCTGGGGGTTTTTATTCTCGAACCCCTGCCAACGGAGCAGAAAAAAGCCGCCGCCCAAGCCTTCAGCACCGTGATGAAGCTGGATCGTTATAGTGCGCGGCTCCAGTTACCCAGTCGCGGCTGGCGGTTCTATCGCACGGGGCCGTTGGGGGAGTTAAATTACTACGCCACTGCCCTCAACGCGGCTCAGGTTCCCTGCTTTGCGATCGCCCTTTCCGCCATTAATGACCTCAATGTGTTCACCGTCAAATATTTCGGCCAAGGAGACAACGGGCCCACGGTGCGCTGTCTCAACTCCGCAGGGCAACCCGGAACCCTCGCCTTTCAATGGTCAGAAGTCACGCAGCGCGTCATGGGGCGCATCCCGCTGTTTGAATCCGTCGTCACCTTCGATGCCAAAAACCAACTAACCCGCAAAACCCAAACCCAAGATTATCTCTGGTTCTGCGATCTCCATCTCCCCCAACGCAACTGCATCCTGCGCCTCAGCGAACACCATTACCAATTTCTCAACGGCATCACCCTCACGCCGACCTCGAACAATAGCGGCGAAACCGTCAGCCAAAACTGGGAGCTGCTGATGGACTTTCTGACCCACCAAGTGCCTAGCCCTGTCCTCTGGTCAGACTTTGCCACCTTTGCCGACAGTGCGATCGATTTTCGCGAAACCCTGAACCGGCTGCCGTCGCGGATTGATCTCGAACGTCGTCGCCCTAGTTTGTGGGATCAGGCGTTTCAACTGTATAGCGGTTTGGCCTATTGTCGCGATCGGTGGCGACGCGACCACGCCAACGCACTCCCAGCGGCGCGATCGTCGTAAAAGTTGAGGGGGTGCGATCGCGCCTCAACCCCTGAAATGGCGTACTTTTTCTAATTCCCATAAGAGTAATTATCGGGAGTAGATGCTGCTCGTGATGGAGAAATCAAAAAAAATAACACCCGTGGGGGTGCTACTTTTTTAGTCCTGTTGTTTTCAAAACCCAAAATTTTAAACGTGACCACGGCGAAACGTGACCCCTAGAAATCGAGGTCGTCCGAGTTTATTTGAAGCCGACGGATGCTTGCCACACAAAAGCAAGAGCCAAAAAGAGCAACGGAATAACCGGAAGTACGTCCACTAGGGGATCGAAAATTTGATAGGCTTCGGGCAATTCTGCCAATAGCGAGGCTGCAATCATTGATAAATCCCTTCCAATACAGCTTATTTAAGAATTGAGATAAATTTTAACACGCTTTCTGAACGGTCACTTCACAATTCCCGCAGGTTCCCGCCGCCGGGTGGGGGCGCAAGGGAACGGGGCTTATTCAGCCGGGGCTGGGTCTGTCTCCGGGGTTTCAGATTGCAATTCCGGGTGTTGTTGCAGAAGTCGGGCCCGATTGCGGCGGGCGAGATCGTAGTTGGGGTCGAGATCGAGGGCGGCTTCGTAGGCGGCGAGGGCATCGGCGGGGCGATCGAGGTTTTCGAGGGTGATGCCTTTGTTGTTGAACGCGCCCAAATGGGACGGATCATCAGCGATCGCCCGATCATAGGCCGCTAAGGCTGCGGCATAGTCGCCTAATTCATCCTGCGCATAGCCCAAGTTATTCCAAGCGCGGGCTGGTGTTGCGGTTCCCCAATTTTCATCGCCGTTGATGGCGCGATCGCAACTTTCCACCACCGCTTCGTACAGGGTGCTGCTACTGGTCGCTAGGGGGGCCGGGTTTTCCGTCTCCGCGCCGATCACCTCTAGGTCGATCAAGATTGGCACTAAGACATCCGGGTCAATGCTGTTGGGGATATTGGCAAACTTCAAGAGCACCGCGCAGGTGTTGTACCAGGCGAGGGAGTAGTCCGCTTCTGGATCGCGTTCAATGGCGTTCATGTAGGACGCGATCGCCTCGTTGCGCTGGTTGAGGTCGCGGTCATACTTCACGCCCCGATTGAGCCACAGTGTCGGCTCACTATCATCCAAGGCGATCGCTTCATCACAGGCTGCGATGCCTTCCTCCCCTGGAACCGTGCGGCATTGTTCCGCCCAGGATTCATACTCCGTATCCTGGGCCAGGGCCGCAACACCGCCACTGCCCACCAGACCCAAGGCTAAGATTGCGACAAAAAATCTCATGGGTTTCATTATCCTGCGTCTCAAAGGTCATCTAACCTTTCAGTTTAATCAATTCTCTCCGGGATGCCCCCGGCCCATTGTGCGGGTTCTGCTGGGCATAATTTCCAATCCCTTCAGAGGCTCAGCCCATCCCGTCGATTGAGTCGGCTTCCCCTGCATGGTAAGAACTGCGCACCAATGGGCCCGATCGCACATGGGTAAAGCCCAGCGATCGCGCCCGTTCCCCCCAAGCCTCAAACTCCTCCGGTGTCCAATACTTCACCACGGGCAAATGCGCCAACGAGGGCCGCAAATATTGCCCCAACGTGAGGCGATCGCACCCCACCGCCCGCAAATCTTCCAAGGCTTGCCACAGTTCCGCCTCCGTCTCCCCCAAGCCCAGCATCAACCCGGACTTTGTCGCGATCGCCGGGTCAAGTTCCTTCACCGTCCGTAACACAGCCAGCGATCGCCCATACTTCGCTCCCCGTCGCACCGGCCCCTGCAACCGTGCCACTGTTTCCAAATTATGGTTATAACAAGCTGGTCGCGCCGCCACCACCTGAGCAATGCGATCGTGCTGCGCCTGTTCATAGCCCTGCCCACTCCAAAAATCCGGAGTCAACACCTCAATCTGCGTCTCCGGGTTCGCCGCCCGAATCGCCGCCATCGTCGCCACAAACACCCCCGCGCCCCCATCGGGCAAATCATCCCGCGCCACCGCCGTCAGCACCACATAGCGCAACCCCAACAACTGCACCGCCTCAGCCACCTGCTCCGGCTCTTGGGGGTCAAGGGGCATCGGGGCGTGGCCCTTGTCCACCTGACAAAAGGCACAACTGCGCGTACAGACCGGCCCCATCAACAAAAACGTCGCCGTCTTTTGGGCATAGCACTCCCCCCGATTCGGGCAGCGTCCCTCCTCGCAAATCGTGTGAATATTGCGCTGCTTAATAATGCGCTGCACAGTCGAAAGTTCGCTCGCCTTACCAATCGGGCGGCGGAGCCAAGCGGGGAGGGACACAAGTTCAGGGCGATGCTGTACCACAGGCGTTGCGAGAAATAGAGCAGGAGAGGGGTCGCTTGCATTTTAACGGGTTCTGCGGAGCCGTGGGCGGGGAAACAAACGCACCATAGGTTTTCTCTTTCCTCACGGAAAATTGCCCTTTGTAGGAAACCTAGACTAATGTAGTATCAGTTCTTGAATTCGCCCCCGAAGAAGGAGTCAATAGTGACTAGTCAGAAAATTCTTGTAATTGATGACAGTCGGGTGATCCGACGCATGGTAAAGGATATGCTACCGGTCGGTAACGTCGAAGTGATCGAAGCAAAAGATGGGGTCGAAGGGCTGAAATTGCTCCGATCAGAACATCCAACGTTGATTATGTTGGATTTTCTGCTGCCGAAAAAGAGCGGTTGGGAAGTCTATCAAGAAATCCAGAAAGATCCAACCCTGGCAACCATTCCATTGATGTTGATGTCGGGACGCAAGGAAGAAGTCACCGAAAAACTGCCAGAACCCTTTGAATTTTTTGCCTTCGTGGAAAAACCATTTGAAAAAACTCAATTGGTCAAGGCCCTCAAAGAGGCGATGCAAAAAGCCACAGCCAAGAAAAAGGCCCTAGGCACACCTGCCGCCCCCGCAGTGGCCGCCGCCCCGGCTGCGGGCGGAGGATCTGCGGATGTGCAAGCTCTTCAGAAAAAAGTGGCCCAAATGGATAAAGAAATTGCCACGCTCAAAAAACAAATGGGCCAGCTCGTGCAATTCATTAAACAAAAACTCAAATAATTTCGTTATTACGGGGCAATGCTGCCGAGTCATCATCGCTATTCCTACTCATCCATTCACGATCGCCCTCGATACGCCTGGCCGAAACAGCGTAAGTTAGCGGTTTACATTGCCCTCAACTTGGAGCATTTCGCCTTTGGGGAGGGCCTTGGCACATCGTTAGCCCCCGGCGGGCCAGAGCCGGATGTGCTGAATTATGCCTGGCGCGACTATGGCAATCGGGTCGGGGTGTGGCGGTTGTTAGAACTGTTTGAAGAGTTGGCCTTGCCCGTGGCGGTGTTGGTGAATTCGGAACTGTATGGCTATTGCCCGGAGGTGATGCGGGCATTTCGCGATCGCGGCGATGAAATCGTCGCCCACGGCCGCACCAACTCCGAACGCCAAAGCACCCTCGACCCTGAAGCCGAACAACACCTAATTATCGAAACAACCAACACCATCACCCATCACGAAGGCGCACGGCCGCGCGGTTGGCTGGGGCCTTGGATCGCCCAGAGTCGCATCACTCCGGACTTACTCCAGGAAGCGGGCTACACCTACCTGCTGGATTGGTGTTGTGATGATCAGCCGATCTGGTTTCAAACGCGGTCGGGGCGGATCTTGTCGATTCCCTACCCCCAAGAAGTGAACGATATTCCTGCGATCGCCGTCCGCAACACCAGCGCCACCGACTTCGCCGACATGATCGTCGATCAATTCGCTGAAATGCAGGGCCAAGCCCAAAATCAACCCCTCGTCATGGGGATCGCCCTCCATCCCTACATTGTCGGTCAGCCGTTCCGCCTCCGCCATCTCCGCCGCGCCCTCAACCACATCGCCGAACGCGCCTCCCGATCCGAAGACCTCTGGATCACCTATCCGGGGGAAATTGCCCGCCACATTCTCACTCTCCCCAACGGCATTGTGCCTTAGCGGCCCTCTTCATCCGCCCAGAACTTAAGT
>CAZCWE010000254.1:0-6537 GCA_964502285.1 uncultured Spirulina sp.
AGCGGGTTATCGCGAAAGTAGGGGTCTTTACTGTAGACACTCGACGCATCGAGGCGAAACCCATCAATCCCTCGATCGAGCCAGACGCGAATTACATGATGAATCGCCGCCTTCACCTCAGGATTGTGCCAGTTCAAATCCGGCTGGGTATTGTTAAAGGTATGAAAATAAAATTGCTCCCGTTCCGGTACATAGGTCCAGCCAGTGCCGCCAAAATAGGAGAGCCAATTATTCGGTAACTCCCGCCCCTCAAGGGATTCTTGCCAGAGATACCAATCCGCCTTGGGATTATCGCGGCTGGTTTGGGATTCTAAAAACCAGGGGTGCTGGTTGGAAGTGTGGTTGATCACGAGATCGAGAATGATCCGGATGTCGCGCTGGTGGCAGGCGGCGATCAGTTCATCCATGTCGGCAAGAGTGCCGAGGATGGGGCAGATATCGAGATAATCGCTGATGTCGTAGCCATTGTCGATCATCGGCGATTGGTTGACGGGGGAGAGCCAAATCGCGTCAATGCCGAGGGCAGTGGGGCTATCGGGATCACCGTCGTTGAGGTAGTCGAGGCGTTGGATGATGCCTTGGAGATCCCCCGTGCCGCTGCCTGTGGAGTCGGCAAAGGTGAGGGGATAAATTTGGTAAATGACGCCATCGTGCCACCAAGGTTGTGCGGTCATGTTGGGTTTTGGGAATGACAATGGGGGGCGCGATCGCGGCTTGCTTGGGTCACGTCTGCATTGCACCGCAGCCCATCACCCCATCAAGCACGCAAAAATGCCACCAGTTCTTCCACCTTAGCCCAGGCCGCCCCGCTGCTGAGAATCTCCCGCGCCTTGGCAATGCCCGCCCCATGGTCTAAAAAGGGAACCACATCACCGACTTGGAGCGCGATCGCAGCATTCAATGCCACCACATCCCGCTGCGCCTCGGTGCCTTTCCCTTGCAGCACGGCGGTCAAAATGGCGGTGTTTTCCTCCACTTCTCCCCCCCGCAACGCCGTCAGGGGCGCAGCGGTCAAGCCTAAATCCTGGGGATTCAGCACATCGGTTGTGACAACGCCCTGCTGCACCGTGGCGAGATCCGTCAGGCCGCCTAACCCAGCCTCATCCACCCCTTCGCGGCCGTGCAACACGATCGCCTTCTCAATCCCCAACTGTTGCAACGCCCCCGCCATCCGTTCCACAAACTGCACATCATAGACCCCAATCACCTGACCCGTCGGGCGCAGCGGATTTACCAACGGGCCGAGGAGATTAAACACCGTCCGCACTTTCAGCGCTTTCCGGAACGGCACCACCGCCTTCATCGCCGGATGCCAACCGGGGGCAAAGAGAAACGTAATCCCCACCGTATCTAGGGCCGCCTGTACCTGTTCCGGGGCTGCACCTAAATTAACCCCCAAGGCTTCGAGCACATCGGCTGACCCCACCTTGCTCGATGCGGAACGGTTGCCATGTTTCGCCACCTTCACCCCCGCCGCTGCACAGACAAAGGCCACCGCCGTCGAAATATTAAAGGTGTGGGCTCCGTCGCCCCCGGTGCCGCAGGTGTCAATCACGGGGGTATTGTGGGCGATCGCCTCCTGTTGGCGCGATTGGGATTGGAGAACGCGAGCCATCCCCGCCAATTCATCCACGGAAACGCCCTTAGCTTGGATGGCCGCGAGAATCGCCCCCGACAGGACAGCGGGGATGTCTTCGTTGAGCCAGCCGGTCATCAGTTGGGCGGCTTGGTCTTGGTTGAGGGACTGGCCATCGAGGAGTTGTTGAAGGACACCGGGCCAGAGGTCTGCGGGTTGCACCATGGTTGCTTGTCTGCGGTTGAGGGTGGTTATCCGTTGCCTTAAAAGCCTAGCAAGGAATGCGGTTTTTTTTGAGCGATCGCCCCGTAATTCTCCCCGATTTCCTGGGCTTAACGTTGCACTCATGGCCCGCCGTTGGGCTGAGGATTTACTGATTTTTTGTAATATTTTGTTACAAAAAGAGTCCGAGCGCGGCCTGTTGAGTTCCAGGGAACCGCCCTAGGGTTTTGGCTAAAACCGTCATTCTGCCGCACTTTTTTTCCTGTTTTCAGGGTGAAGCGTTCTTCATAAAACTTAAAAGCCTGGGTGAGCAAAGCATCAATTTTACGTGTAGGCTTGAGTTTAGATAAATCCAGACTGTTAATGGAGACAAGTTTTATGGCAAAGCGTGGTGATGTAGTCAAGATTTTACGGAAAGAATCCTACTGGTATCAAGATGTCGGTACGGTTGCCTCTGTCGATAAAAGTGGCATCATCTACCCCGTCATCGTTCGCTTTAATAAAGTTAACTACTCTGGCGTTGCCACCAACAACTTTGCGGAAAGCGAAGTAGAAGTGGTCAAGGCGGCTCCTGAAAAGAAAGCGAAAGCTTAAGGTTCAGGGTTCGTGCCAGAACTCCCAGAAGTTGAAACAGTCCGTCGGGGTTTAAACCAAAAAACCCTAAATTGCTTAATCGAGGGGGGTGAGGTGTTGCGCGATCGCACCCTTGCCTACCCTCTTTCTCATGGCGATTTTGGCGCGTGGCTGACCGGTGCATCGATACAGCAATGGCAGCGACGCGGTAAATATCTATTGGCCCAATTGGATTCGGGCGGCTGGTTGGGGGTACATCTGCGGATGACCGGACAACTTTTTTGGCTGCGGCAGGATGAGGCCCTGTCGAAACATACCCGGTTGCGGGTGTTCTGTGCAGGGGGTCAGGAGTTGCGGTTTGTGGATAGTCGCACCTTTGGACAGGTGTGGGTTGTGCCGCCGGGAGTGGCCCGCGAAACGGTGATCACCGGGTTAACCCGCCTCGGCCCGGAACCCTTTGACCCAGAATTTTCGCCCGCGTATTTACAGCAGAAACTTAGCCGCACTCAACGCACGATCAAAGCAGCATTACTGGATCAAGCGCTGGTGGCGGGGTTGGGGAATATCTACGCCGATGAGGTGTGTTTTGCGAGTCAAGTGCGCCCGGATGCGATCGCTGCTCGTCTCAAGCCCGCCCAAGTGCAACGCATCCATGGCGAAATTCGCCGCATTTTAGAGGATGCGATCGCCCACGGAGGCACGACCTTTAGTGATTTTCTTGATCTCCTCGGTGTACCCGGCAACTACGGCGACACCGCCAAGGTCTATGGCCGCACCGGCCAACCCTGCCGCACCTGTGGCCACGCGATCGCACGGATCAAAATCACCGGCCGCTCCACCCACTTTTGCCCCCGCTGCCAAGCTCCGGGACGCTGACACCATTCAGCCCGAATCAACCCCACAGCCTGCATTTATTGGGACACACAGTAGTCATTAATGCCGTTAACGAGTGCAGGTTCCCCCTGTACGGCTTGTTCAAGGCGGACTTTGGCGGTGTCTACGCCTTCGCGGTTGAGATCCTTGTAGCTTTGGGAATAGTCCCGGGTGGCGCTGGCGATTTCGGTGTACATCCTCACAAAGCCGCCTTGATATTCCTTGAGTTGAGGATCATCGAGTTGGAGAGATTGCATCGTTTGGGCGGCCTGATCGAGGGTATCGGCGGCTTGGAGCCACACCAACGAATCTTGATTGGTTTGATCGGCGGTGAGGATCTCGGTCTCGGCTGTGACCTGATTGGCAATTTCCACAATGCGATTGCATTGCAGCACCTTATTGGGGGCACAGCTACTCGCTAAACCAGATACGACGAGCAGGATCATCAACGACGCGCCACGCATACAGTCTCTAAAGTGAAACATGATGAGTTTTATGAATGAATTCGGCATTGATTGTAACCTGATTCTCAAGGGTTCGTGATCCGGATTGACCGGGGGATAGTCTTAAGTTTTTCCTTAATTTTCAAGGCGATCGCACGGTTATACGACAGGCTAAGCTGAGAGGCCCTAGGGGAAAAAATGTAATGTTAGAGACGCTAGATTTATCGCGATCGCTCGATAAGGCCACGTACAAACGCGAGATGGAAGCGTTAATGCGGCAGTTGCGATCGCTGCAACAGTCCTGTTGGGAGTCCCGCCTGCCGTTGCTCGTCGTCCTCGAAGGCTGGGCGGCAGCGGGAAAAGGGGCCCTGGTGAAAAAAATGGTCAACTATATGGACCCCCGTGGCTTCACGGTCTATCCCACCCTCTCCCCCACGGACACCGAACAGCAATACCCCTTCCTCTGGCGGTTTTGGCAGCAATTGCCGCCCCAAGGTGCGATCGGCATTTTCTACCACAGTTGGTATACCCACGTCCTCGAAGATCGCCTCTTTGAACAGATTCCCCCCGAACGAGTGCCGCAAATGATGGCACAGATCAACGCCTTTGAGCGGCAGTTAGCCGATGATGGGGTAGCGATCGCAAAATTCTACCTTCACCTCAGCCGCAAAGAACTCAAAAAACGCCTCAAAAAATCCGCCAAAGATGAACTCACGGCTTGGCGGGTGCGCCCCGAAGACTGGCAGCAGCACAAACGCTATCACCAATATGTTGATCTCGCCGAGGAAATGCTGATCCAAACCAGCACGGGCATCGCGCCGTGGACGTTGGTGGAAAGTGATTGTAAACGGTGGGCGCGGGTGAAGGTGTTATCTAAACTCGTGGCCGTGATCACCGAAGCCCTCGATCGCCGCGCCGCCCAGCCCCCCCCTATCACCACGCCCCCCCAAGCAACCCTCCTCGCCACCGAACCCAACGCCCTGGCCGCTGTGGATCTCAGCCTCAAACTAGAACGGGATGAGTATAAACAGCGGCTCCGGGCGGCTCAATTAGAACTGCGCCGCCTCCAACAGCAGATCTATCAACATCAGATTCCGGTGGTGTTGGTGTTTGAAGGCTGGGATGCTGCCGGGAAAGGGGGCGCGATTAAACGGTTGACGGATATTCTCGATCCCCGCAGTTATCGGGTCAATCCCTATGCGGCTCCGACGGAGGAAGAGAACCGCTATCATTACCTCTGGCGGTTTTGGCGGACGTTACCACCAGCGGGGAAGATTGGCATTTGCGATCGCAGTTGGTACGGTCGCGTTTTGGTGGAGCGGGTCGAAGGATTCGCCACGGATCTGGAATGGCGCAGGGCTTACCGGGAAATCAACGAATTTGAAACCCAACTGACGACGAGCGGCTATGTGGTGGTGAAATTTTGGCTCCATATTAACCTGGATGAACAACTCCGCCGCTTTGAACAACGGCGCGAAAACCCCTTCCGGCAGTACAAGCTCACCGACGAAGATTGGCGCAACCGCGATCGCTGGTCGTTGTACGATGTGGCCGTGAACCAAATGATTGGCCGCACCAGCACGCCCACGGCTCCCTGGGTCGTCGTACCAGGCAATGATAAATACTATGCGCGGGTGTTTGTGATTGAAACGGTGATCCAAGCAATTCGCCAAGAGTTAGACCGCCGCACGGGTTAGGCGTTAACGGTTGTTCAGGTGTCTGTTGTGATGCGGTGACGCGCTTTTCTGCCTGAAAATGCGACAATTATTTGGGCTTGGGGTCTATGGGGCCTGAGTGAATGCGATCGCACCCGAGGGGATGCTCCGACTATGTTTGAAATTCTCACCAGTGTTCTGCTGCTGTCCCTGATCTTGGTTTTGATCTACTACCTCTTGGTGCAGGTCATTCCCAAGCAGGCCTTGGTGGTTTTGGGGGGGGCATTTCTCTTAACCATCATTCTGGTGAGCTTCTTCATTCCCAGCTACGGCCCGACGGCCTTGTTATGGGAGATTATCTCACTCCCCCTCAAACCCATGGGGCTCGCGATTGTCCTCATCTTCATGTCTGTCCTTCGGATCAAAAAAGACAAGATCGAAAAGCCAGCCCCAACTTTTCTCTGGGTGACATTAATTGTGCTCATCATTTCCAGTAATCCCCTGATTGCCTATCAATTAGCGAAGTTGATGGAGCAAGAAGCCGTCAACATTGAAATTAAAAAACAAGGGATCTGTCTGGTGGATTGTCCCACCCCTGGTGCAACGGTCAGCAGTGGTGCGATCGTCCTCTTGGGGGCGGGAACCACGGAACCGAATATTCCCTATCGCACCCAAATTCAACTCACGGATCAAGGCGATCGCCTCCTCTACACCGCCACCCTCTACCAAGAACAGATCGCCCGGGGCAATTTTCCCCGCGTCATTGTCTGTGCGCCCCCCCGCACCGGCTTAGAGGGCAGCGAAGACCAACTCAACGAAGCCCAAGACATTTCTCGCATCTTGCAGCGCCTTGGCATTCCCCAGGGTGCGATCGTCCTCGAAACGCGGGGAGTCCATCTCCATATGCACGCTGTCGAAGTGAGTCAAATCCTCACCCAAGCCGGGATCAGTAACACTTTGGTCACCCTTGTCACCTCCGGCATCCGACTGCGCCGCGCCGCCCAAACCTTCCGGGAAGAGGGTATTAATGTCGTGCCCCGGCCGAGTCATTTCTACACCTTCCAAGGGGAAGGCTCACCCAAACGCAAACTCAGTCCCGCCGATCTTCTCCCGTCGATTGAGGCGCTGCAAATCACGACGCGGGTGGTGGAAGAATATTTCGCAACGATCTACTATTTCCTGCGGGGTTGGCTCT
>CAZCWE010000255.1:0-2121 GCA_964502285.1 uncultured Spirulina sp.
GAAAATTTGGTGCAACAGGTGGCCCAGCGGTTGGGGCTCGACACCAGCGATCCGCAGGAAATTATTCAGGAGTTGGTGCGGCAGATTAATCAACGCAATGCGGCGACGGAATCGAGTCCGACCCCGGCGGCTCCGCTGGCGATGGGCAATGCTGCGGCTGAGCAGGCGTTTAATGAGGGGGTGCAGTCCTACGAGGCGGGACGCTACGAAGAGGCGATCGCATCTTGGGATCGGGCGATTCAACTGAAGCCGGACTATCACCAAGCCTGGGGCAATCGCGGCTTGGGGCTGAAGAATCTGAAACGCTACGAAGAGGCGATTACGTCCTACGGTCGAGCGGTGGAGTTAAAACCGGACTTCTATAAGGCTTGGTATAACCGGGGATTGGCCCTCGATGAGCTGAATCGCTACACGGAAGCGATCGCGGCCTATGACCAGGTGATTGCCATTCGCCCAGAGTTCCACAAGGCCTGGTTTAGTCGGGGCAATAGTTTAGAGCAGTTGGGCGAGTTTGAAGGGGCGATCGTTGCCTACAGCAAAGCCATTGAACTGAAAGACGATTTTCAAAAAGCCTGGTTCAATCGCGGTCAATGCCTCAATCAACTGGGCCGCTACGACGAGGCGATCCAAAGCTTTGACGGGGCACTTCGGCTCCGCAAAGATGACCTTGAGGGCTGGCAGCAGCGCGGTTTTGCCTTTATGGCCCTGGGTCAATACGATGAGGCGGTGAATAGCTATGCGCGGGCTCTGTCGATCGCGCCCAATGATCCGGAGCTGCTCAGTGCCCAAGGGGAAGCCCTGGCCGGGGCGGGGAGCTATTCCCAAGCCCTAGCGGTCTATGACCAAGTGATTACCCACCATGGCGATCTGCCGCTGGTGTGGTGTCAGCGGGGCCAAGTCTTGGCGGCCTTGGGATGGGAAAAAGATGCGATCGCGTCCTATCGCCACGCCCTAGAATTGGATGTGTCCCTGGCTCCGGCTTGGTATGGCTGCGGCGAAATCCTCAGCCAACACCGCGACTACATCGGGGCCCTGGACTGCTACGATCACGCCCTCCAACGGGAACCCCAAGCCCCCATGGTGTGGGTGAAGCGGGCCCAAGCCCTCCTCGCTCTCGATCGCACCGAAGAAGCGATCGCCTCCTTTGACCGTTCCCTCCAGTTGCAAACCCACCGCTGGCAGGCCTGGCAAGGGCGCAGCCAAGCCGCCCGCCAATCCAGCCACCCGGATTTGCTCCTCACCTCCCTCAGTGGCCTCGCCCAAAACCATCCCGCCCTCAATCAACGGGGCTACGATGGTCAACTGGCCACCCTGCTCCACGGCTTAGAGCAGGTTTCCCCGCAACAATACCCCGAAGCCTGGGCCCGGATTCAGCACCATGTGGGTTTAGCGATCGTCGCCGAAGCCTTGGAGATGGCCGAACCCGCGTCCCGGTTGCGTAAAGCCCTCACCCATTACGACGCGGCGCTGCAATGCCTCGACGCAGACCAGTTTCCCCTGGCCGATTTGGAGATTCTCCAGAGCAAAATCTTGGCCGAGCTGCATCTCGAAGAGTTCAGCCAAGCCCAAGCCACCTATCGCCAAGGGCGCGATCGCTGTCAAGCCATCCTCAACGATGCCAATGTGACGTGGGAGCACAAACGCCAGTTGGCCATGGCGATGGCGGTGCTCAATCAGTTGTATGTGGATGTGATGATCCAGGCGGGTGAGTTGGCCACAGCTCTCGAATGGGCCGAACAAAGTCGGAATTTTGCGATCGCTTGGCTCTGGGAACGGCTCCCCCTTCAGGAAGGCAGCCTCAAATGGGCTGAAATTCAGCGTCGTCTCGACGAGAACACCGCGATGCTCTATTGGCATTGCAGCCCGGCGGGCCTGACGACTTTTGTGATCACCGCCCAAACCGCTGAACCCGTCGTTCTCGGCCATACCCCCAATGTGGTGCTGAATGTGGTGCTCAGTCCATCGTTGCGATCGCGCGTCGAACAGGCCAAGCAAAACAGCGAAGCCTCCCTCTCGATCCTCCTCGAACTCCTCGGGTTAGAATCCGAAACCCCCTCCCTCACCACCCCAGAACCCCAACCCCCCGCCAGCAACTGTGAACAGAATAACGGCCAATAGCGC
>CAZCWE010000255.1:2131-6532 GCA_964502285.1 uncultured Spirulina sp.
CCTTCCCTGGTTCAGCACCTGGCAAACCCGCAGCCCCGAACCCGGCTGGCTCCAAGTCCACCTCCCGGAACAACTGCGCCAACTCGATCAACTCTTGGGCATCGAAGCCCTCCTCGACACCTTCAAAGACAAAGCGATCAACCACTTGATCCTCGTTCCCCACCAAGCCCTCCAAACCCTCCCCCTCCATGCCCTCTTCCCCGATCGCTTCACGATCAGCTATCTCCCCAGTCTCCGTCTGGCTCAACCCTCCAGCCTGCCGCCGATCAGCACCCCCGCCCCCACGGCCAACTCATGGCCCCAATCAGAAGCCGATGAAGATTGGCTCTCCCTCGGCCTTGCCGACACCCCCACCCCAGAGCAACCGGATGTGTCGCTGCTCTGTCTGGAATCCCAACTGGATCGCAAGCCCGATGTGGCCCTCGAAACGGGGCTAGTCTGTCAGCAATTCACCAAAGTGCAGCGGCTCAATGCGGATATCACCTCCGCCACGGCAAGCCGTCAATTCCTCGGTGGGGGCTACCGCTATTGGCACTGCTTCACGCCCATGATGCAAAACAGCAAGCAGCCGCCCCAGTCCTATCTCGCCCTCAACGATCGCACCAAACTCACCTTTGCCGATTTGGGATCGTTGGCTTTGGGGGAATGTGAACTGATTAGCTTTGCCTATCCGCCCCAAACCACGACCCCCTATCCCCCAATTGAGCCGGATCTGGTGAATGGGATGACGGCGCTGCTCAGTCAAGGGGTGACCTATGTGCTCTATCCCCTCTGGGAGGTGGATACCCATGCCCGGATGCTGTTTATGATTGAGTTCTATCGCCGCTTAGCCTTGGGGAGTTCGGCGATCGTGGCCCATAAGCAGGTGCAACTGTGGTTACGGACGGTGACCCCCCAGGAGTTGGTGCGCTGGTATCTCGATCGCGCCCAGGATATGGAAACCGCCCCCAACACGATCGCCGAACGGATGACCGCCTTTGCCGAAGACCTCCGCGCCCAACCGGAGCAGCTCAACAGCAAAGAACCCCCCTATGCCCATCCCTACTATTGGGCGGCGTTTGTGGTGATGGGCTATCCCTTTTAAGCGAATGCCCATAATCTGCACGAGTCGCGACTCAACTGCCTAAAATCCCCTGGGCGTTGGGGTATTGGGGAGGGCGATCGCGGGTATAGACTTCGGTGGTTTGAGCGATCGCATCGCGCACATAGAGAGGCGTTTGGCAGAGGCCGAGGTAGGCCACACCGTCAATGCAGCGGAAGCCGCCCGTGGTCTGGGTGGCGAGGTGGTGATCAATCGCGTCGGGGTCGGGGCGACGGTTGATCGGCGTTTGGCGACAGAGGAGAAAGCCCCAGGGTTCCCCAAAGGTGGGGATCATGGAGGTGTAGGAGAGCACATGGGGGAAGACGGTTTGCAGCGTATTGGCAAGGCGGGCATGGAGGGTGAGGTTGGCGATCGCCACCGATCCGGCCTGCACCACCAACACCCCACCGGGCGTTAAGCATTGATGCAACTGCGCAAAAAATTCTTGGGTAAACAACGCAAAGGATGGGCCCTGTTCAATGGGCTCCGATAGATCGGAAATAATCACATCCCATTCCGGCGCAGCCGCAGCCACATAGTCCAACGCATCGCCGATCACCACCTCCACCCGTGGATCATCCAAAACCCCCCCGTGCATTTCCGGCAACCACTCTCGACAAGCCGCCACCACCTCCCCGTCAATATCCACCATCACCACCCGCTCCACCGTCTTCCAGCGGAGAATTTCCCGCACCGTTGCCCCTTCGCCGCCCCCCAGCACGAGGACAGTTTTCGGGGCTTGCTGGGTTAAAAGGGCGGGATGTACGAGGGGTTCATGGTAGAGAAATTCATCACGGGTGCAGGACTGCCACAGGCCATCTAAGATTAGTGCTTTGTGGGAATGCTCCAATTCGACGATCATTAAATCCTGAAAGGCCGTCCGTTGGTGCAGTAATATGCGGCTGATGCCATGCTCATAAACATCCCACGACGTAAGATAATCCTTAAGCCATAAACTGGCTGTCGCGTTATAACCGGACATATTATTGTCTTCCTCTTGTTTGGCCCCACCATGATAGGTCAAATCTGGGCGGTGCTTGGGGGGCAATGCGGGGAATGTTGCTGAGAATGTTGCCCACAATACCTAGTCATGGGGGACTTTTGCTAAGAATGATGGAAGGAAATGCCTGAAATTTATGGTAAGTGCTGTTCAGTCTGATGAAATTTTGGGCGATCGCTACCGGATTGTCACCGTCTTGGGCAATAACCCCTGCGGGGCAACCTACCTCGTCCATGATGTGACCCAACGCGATCGCCCCCATATCCTGCGGGAATTTCATCTTCCCAGCCAAGACCCCGACGTGGTGCAACAGGCGCGAGACCTGTTCGCGCCAGAAGTGGAGTTTTTGCGCCGCCTACACCATCCCCAACTGCCCCAGGTGCAGGACTTTTTTGAACTGACCCGCGAGGGGACGACGGCGTTTTATCTGGTGCAAACCTTCGTGGAGGGGACTTTGTTGCGCCATGTCCTCGAACGCCGTTGGGACGAGCAACGCCCCCTCACCGAACTCGAAGGCATCCGCCTCCTGCAACAACTCCTACCCGTGGTGGACTATCTCCACACCCAAGGGGTGATTCACCGCAATATTTCCCCGGATACGATCCTTTGGCGGCCCCAGGATAGCCGTTTGGTCTTGATTAATTTTGGCGGCATCAAACAGGTCTTGGTGACGCTGTGGACGGATCGGCAGGACATGACCACCCTCACCCAGGCCGCCGCCTTGCCCGCCGTGGGCAGTGTGGGCTACGCCCCCCCTGAACAGATCCAAAAAGGGATTATCTACACCTACAGCGACCTCTATGCCGTGGGGACAACGGTGCTGATGGCGTTGACGGGACAAGAACCGAAAACGCTGCTCAACAAGGAGGGGCAATGGCGTTGGGATGACATTGTGCTGCATAACGCGGTGCTCAAAGACCTGTTGGCGACGATGGTGGCGCGGAAAACGAGCGATCGCCCCCAAAGTGCCCACGCCGTCCTGCAATCGCTCCCGAAGGCCGTCAAGGCCATGCCGCCGACCCCCCTGCCCCAGTCGGAATTTACGGCAGCGCCGGAGGTGACGGCGCGATCGCTGACTGTGCCGCCCGTGGGGCGTTGGTTGGGGCGGGGGCTGTTGGTGCTGCTGGTGGTGGCTGGGGCGGGGGGCATGGGTTGGCTCCTGGGGCAGGCCTGGGTGGAGTATCAGGTGAGCCGACCTGCACCGCCCCAACCGGATCTTGACCTTTCCCCGACGCTGCCGCCGATTTTGCCCGGCAGTGAGTTGTTGAGTTTTCCGCCGACGGATGATCCGGAACCGGAACCGGATGCGGATTTACCCAGCCAGGAGCGCGATCGCATGATTGACCTGCGACGGCAGCGCCAAGACCTGACCATTGACTACGATTTTTTCCAAGGGTTGCTGCGCTACAAATACGAGCAAAAGTATCCCTCGCGGGTCGGCACTGTCCCGCCCCCTGACCCTGATGATGAAATTTGGCGTAACCATCGCTATACCCTCGCTCAACAGTTGCTCGATACCCTCAGTGAATTATCCGGTGAGGCGCGGCGACGCTTGGGGCAATACGATTCCGGCGATCGCCGCGTGTGGCGGCAACAGTTGCAGGACTTAAACCTGCCGTTTGCGGTGGTGGAACTACTGACGGATTCGGTGTTTGCGCTCTATTTCCCCCTGAGTTCACCGGACGATGCAGAACCGTTGCAACAGGTGTGGGATGCGATCGCCTTTGATCATGTCAAAACCCTGACACAGGGTGACAATCTGATCCCCTTAACCCCCCAACTCGGCGAAGAGTTGCGCCATGGGGATAGCCTCGAAGCCTGGCAAGGGGTGGTGTTTACCGTTGAGGTCACCGCTGGGCAATTTATGCAGGTGAACG
This sequence comes from uncultured Spirulina sp., assembly GCA_964502285.1. Classification (GTDB taxonomy): domain Bacteria; phylum Cyanobacteriota; class Cyanobacteriia; order Cyanobacteriales; family Spirulinaceae; genus Spirulina. Next base: position 6,090 of record CAZCWE010000255.1, read on the forward strand.
CGGTGAGCGACTATCCCACAGTGGTGGGGGTGTATGGTCCCACGGGTGAACCGCTTTTGGAGCGCGAGACAGAGCGGGTCTGGTCGGGAACGGTGCAAACCACAGGAACCTATGCGATCGCGATCGCCAGCAACGCCCCCCAATTGGTGAACTATAACCTCTGTGTCTGTTTGACTTAAAAACGTAACACCTTTATGAATCAACTCTTTTTTATTTATGCAAAAATATCAACCTTGCAGTGTCCTCAAAGACCTGCAAGCGTTGTTTTAATATGGGTTTCAAAGTAGAACTTTCACCCTTTATCCGAACCCTAGAAAATCTCTTAAGTCTTAAAGCGAGCCTTATAATTACAATCCGATATCCAAAACCTATCGAGCGCTGACTTAAGAGTCTTTGCAGAGCAAGTCTCTGACTTGCATACTGGCGGCAAAATATTAAATAGA
>CAZCWE010000256.1:0-6456 GCA_964502285.1 uncultured Spirulina sp.
GCGAGGGCCTCGGCGGGCTTGAAACCGCCGGTCCGCATCGCCTGCCGCAGGTTCACGCCATCCACATACTCCATCACCAAACAATCCCCACTCGCCGCCCACAGGCGCGGGCCAATCCCCACCCGATTCGCCGCCGCCAAGTGCGCTGCCTCTGCGCTTAAATCCTCTTTCGGGGCATCACTCCGCCGAATCTTCACCGCCACCCGCTGCCCCTGCCAATCCCCCAGAATCACCACGCCACAATACCCCAGCCCAATCACCTGCACCGCCCCGATCCGCTGCTCCCCGTAGGAATAGAGCCGCGTGATGCCCAGGCGTTGCAGTTGGGGCGCGATCGCCTCTGCGTCACCGTGGGGATAAGCGATCGCGCCTCGCCACGGTGATGCAGGGTGCATCACCTCTACCATCATCGAACCTACTGGGGGGGTATCCATTGCTTAATCCTTCAATTCAGCTCACTCGCCCGTTAATCTCCTCATTGAATCCATCGGCGATCGCACCACACAAAACTGTAGATTAAAATTCAGCTATAGAGTGACAAATCACCATGCTGCTAACCCAAAAACGTGCCGATCGCGTTCTACTGTATAACTTGACGTGGCAACAATTTGAAACGTTATTAACCTGTCTTGGCGATCAGCGAAGCAGTCGAGTTGCGTATGATACAGGCACAGTTGAAATTATGACCCCATTACCGGAGCATGAATACTTCAAACAATCGATCAGCATTGCGATCGAAGATATTGCCGAAACGTTGGACTACGACTATGAAAGCTATGGCTCTGCGACCTGGCGTAAACCGCTAGCCCAAGCAGGTTTAGAAGCTGATAATTGTTTCTATTTCCAAAACGAACGTCTGATCCGAGGCAAGCTTGATTTTGATTTGAGCCAAGATCCGCCGCCGGATCTCGCCCTTGAAATTGATCTCACCCGTAAATCATTAGCCCGATTTCCGATTTATGCCCGTTTAAATGTGCCGGAAATTTGGTGTTATGAAGCGGGAGAATTACGCATTTATACCCTACAGAATGAGCAGTATCTCGAAGTCGAAACCAGCCCAACATTTCCTCAATTAGCAATTCGTGAATTGCCTCAACTGATCGAAACCCATCGGATGCAGGGGCGGCGGGCATTACGGCGGGCCGTGCGGGCGTGGACAAGGGCGCAAATTTAGTGAATTCAGGAATTTAAGCGTTGGCTAAGGTTGCAGCCGCGATCCAGGCTTGATCTGGCTGCTTGGCGATCGCGGTATACCCGATCATGTAGAGCTGTGAGGGCGAGATTAGGGCTGCATCCATGCAAAATTGGCTATTTGTCCCTAGGGCGATTGGTGCAAGGGGGCCCCCGGTGGGCGTGACCGGCGAGAGCCATGCGGTGGTTTCTGCGGTTGAGCCGAGGAGATAGTGGCGATCGCCGTCGGAGACAAAGGTGGCAAGACATCCCGCATCGGCCCATTGTTGGAGGGCGACCTGTGTGCCGTCGGGGGCATAGTGGGCGAACCAAAGGGCGTGTTCCGTGAGGCTCTCGGTCGTGAGGCTTTGGGTTGTGGTTCCGGCGAGAAATACATGATTGTCATGATTGACGCGGAGGGTTGCACAGGGAGAGGCGATCGCATCCCCGATCGGGACAATCCACCGCTGAATTCCCTCGCTGCTGTAGCGTGCCAGCCAACTATCATGGGCATCGGCGCGATCGGCAATGGGCATCAGGGTATTCCCCGCCACATAGACGGTGATTTTGGCGAATTTGGTGCGGGCGGTGGGGTCTTCGCCGATGACAACGCGGGTCGTGGCGGTGTCGTGGTGTTGGCCGAGGGAAGTCCACCAGAGGCGATCGCCGTTGGGGGCATATTTCCCTAGCCAGGCTTCCCCCGGTTGATCCGCTGGGGTGAGATATCCCGTCAGGTACAGATCGCCACGGGGATCGAGGGTCAGGCTACTGGGCTGTTGGGGGTGAATACTCGACAGGAAAAGAAACCATTGCAACGTTCCTTGGGTATCCAGTTGAGCCAGCCAGGTTTCCGCTGTGGGGGTGTTGCTGGCTTCGGGGTCGCGGGCGTAGGCTGTGCCGGTCAGATACACCAAACCACTAGGATCAACCGCGATCGCCCTCGGTTCTAAATCATGGTCACGCTCAATCCCCTGTCGCCACCGTAACGCCCCCTGAGCATCGTAGGACGCAACCCACGCTGAGCGGCGCGGCGCGGCGGCCTCCGCTGGTGCATCGTCCCCCCTCTGATAGCCTGTGACATAACTCACTCCGGCCGCATCTGTGGCGATCGCCTGAGCACGATCTGTCCCCGCTGACCCAATCATCGTTATCCACTCACTCGTTACCTTTGCCATGGGGAGTCCGCCTGCTGAAGATTGACCCAATTTTAAGCTGTGATGGGGCGATCGCAGCCAATCCCGATCCCCTGCCGAAGACCCAGCAAGTAAATTTTTTCGTCGCCGCTGTCCGGGAGGTGAGCGGGATGATGTGGGTTAACCTGAGCCTAGGGCCTGGCTGGGCCCGAATTAGCGACCTGTTCTCAATAAACCGACAGAATTGAAAGAAGTACGCTAAGGTACAGGTGAATTCGGGACAGGGGATAGGACTAGATCCACCTTTCCCGCTGTCCCACTGGATCTGTTTGTCGGATCAAACCATCAACCACTGGGATTTATAATGCGAAATTTTACCCATCTTGAACAGGAAACCTTTGACCTGATCGTGATCGGAGGAGGGATTAATGGGGCTGGTGTGGCCCGTGATGCTGCCCTCCGCGGCCTCAAAACCGTTGTGATTGAGCGGGGGGATTTTGCCAGCGGCACATCAAGCTGGTCTACCCGGTTAGTCCATGGGGGGCTGCGGTATTTGGAATATTTTGAAGTGCCGCTGGTGCGGGAATCGTTACGAGAGCGCGAGGTGCTGCTGCGGATGGCTCCCCACTTGGTGAAGCCGCTGCTGTTGACCGTGCCGATCTATAAGGGGCGATCGCGCCCCTATTGGAAAATTCAAGCCGGGATGTGTCTCTATGACATCCTCAGCTTTGATAAATCCGTCCCCAAACACCGGATGCTCCCCAAAGACGAGTTTCAACAACTCTTCCGCACCATGGATCGGGAAAACCTCAAAGGCGGGGCGCAATATTACGATGCCCAAGCCGCCTACGCCGAGCGTCTCTGTTTAGAAAATATCTTCGAGGCCCAAACCGCAGGCGCGACCGTGTGTAACTACGTAGCCGCGACGGATTTTGATGTCAACGGCGATCGCATCACCGCCGTCCATTGCCAAGACCAACTCTCTGGCCAAACCTATACCCTCAAAACCCACGACGACACCGTCGTGATTAACACCGCTGGCCCCTGGGTGGATAAGGTCTTGAACCTCACCCCCGATGCCGTGCGCTCAACCCGTAAAATCGGCGGCACCAAAGGCAGCCATATCGTCGTCAAACCCTTCCCCGGTGCGCCAGATACCGCGCTGTATGTGGAAGCGAAAACCGATAGCCGCCCGTTCTTTATCGTGCCGTGGTTGGGTCATGTGCTGATTGGCACCACCGATCTTCGCTTTGAGGGTGAACTCGATCCCCTGAAAGCGGATAACGATGAAGTGGATTACCTGCTGCAAGAGACCAACTTGATTATTCCCACCGCGAATCTCGGTCGGGATGAGGTGACCTTTACCTATTCTGGGGTGCGACCGTTGCCGTATCAGGAAGGGAAAAATCCCGGCGAACTGACGCGCAAACATATTTTGTTTGACCACACCAAAGAAGGGGTTAAAAATTTGATCTCGCTGATCGGCGGGAAGCTCACCACCTTCCGCCATGTGGGGGAAGAAATGGTCGAGGCGGCCTACCGAAAAATGGGGCGGATGGCTCCCCCTTGCCCGACGTTGAAGCGGCCGCTGCCGGGTTGCATTTTGCCCACGGACGATCGCATTCAAGCCCATGTGGAGCAATACCGCGATCGCGTCTCGACGGCAACGGTGCATCATCTCTTTACCCTCTACGGTTCCCAAGGGGCGCAGGTGTTGGCGTTGGTGGACGAATCGCCGGAATTGGGCGAGTTGATCCATCCTGAACTGCCGGATATCAAGGCGCAAATTGTCTACGGATTCCGCTCGGAAATGGCCGAAACCTTTGTGGACATTACCCGCCGCCGCACGACGATCGCCATGCTCGAAAACTATGGCCTCGATACGCTGCCGGTGTTGGCGGATATTGCCCAGCGGTATTGCGGGTGGGATAGTGAACGGTGCGATCGCAACATTACGGCGTACCATCAATTTATGGCAGCTAACTGCATCCCCGACTACCAGTGCAATCCTGAACCCGTAGCCGTCGCCTAAGGGTGCGTCGCCTGTCCATGTCTTCATTCGTTGGCTGAGGGGGTACGTATGGCTGCATTTTCCAGTTGTACCTGGACAATTGAGCAATTGCCGGGGCTACCTGGGGATGAAATCGAAAAAATGCACAACGCTGGGATTTTAACAACTGTAGATTTATTGAAATCGTCCCAGACGGCCCCCCAACAAGCTGCGATCGCCCATCGCTTAACCATTCCCCTTCAGTCCCTCCGCAAATGGCGAGCCATGGCCGATCTGGCTCGCCTTCCTAGTGTTGGCTGTGTTCACTGTGGTTTGCTCCTCCACGGGGGCATCGCCTCCGTCCACCAACTTAGCCAAACCCCCGCCCACCGCCTTCAGGCGCAATTATTGCGGTTCCATGTCGCCACACTTCAACGGCGCGACCTCTGCCCCACGATCGCCGAAGTTCAGCAGTGGATCGCCGAAGCGAAAGCCCTCCATTCGGCGGATCAATTGCGAGATTAAGCTGTTTTTTTGCGGTAAACCGTCCGATACACTGGAATTAATGTTGAATCTGTATCGTTTAATCTATTTCGGTAAATTCTTAACAGTGACTTCGTTGTGATTCAGGTTTAACATCCTTGGGATCAAGAAAGTTACTGCACGAACGATTACCGGAAGATCACACCGGATTTGTCACTGGTCTCTTTCCAAGGTCTGTATCATGGTGCTTCGTTTTTATCTTTCTTTAACTCTACTGATCGTGGGGGCTTGGTTCAATTTGGGAATTACGGTCCCAGCCGCGATCGCTAACCTTGAGAAACCCCACAAGGTGATCGAATCTCTCGACCCATCCCTCACCACCACTCCCCCCCTGCCCACAGGAATCTATCTCTACGGCGAGCAGATAGAACGCGATCGCCCCAACACAACCTATCTGCTCTTGGCCGTGAACCCAGACACATTATCAGGGGTCGTGTACCAACTCAATTCCGACTACAACTGTTTCACCGCCACCGCTCACCCCGATCACCTCGCCCTTAGTATGATGGATCGCCACAGCGGCGAATCTTTCATCTATTCCATCGCCCGCTCCCAAACCGCCGTTTTGGCCAGCACCAGACCCTCCCTAGAGCGTCAACTCAACCTCGTCGGGTTTCACCCCATCGAAGCGGTTCACGACAGCGATCGCGCCCTCCTCGCCAGTTGTCAATCGCCCAGTTAATTGCTGCTCGTCACCTCCCGCCCCAGCGATGACGGGGGCTTGATCGAGCCGGAGCATTTCGCGGTAGAATTCCAAGGCAGATTCACCCCAAGTCCATGGCAACGATTCCCAAAGGCCCCAGCGCACTGCTCACCTTTTTGTATTATTTTGCAACCGCTACCCTCTTCGCTGATGTGGTGTTTGCCTATCAGTTGAAGCTGGGTTTTAATGATCGTGCCACCCTACAATTGGGCTTGATCATCGGCCTTTGCACCGGCATCATCGGACTCTACATGAACCGTAGCCGCACCCTTTCCCTCACATTCAGCAGTGCGAAAAAAGCGCAAACCGGGATTGATGAAGCTCTAGCGGAGTTGGGCTTTTGTGAAAAAAGTGCCACCGAAGATGGGTACTGGATCTATACCCAACCCGGATGGCGGGCTTGGTTTGCGGGCAAAATGTTGGTGTGTGTGGATCGCCGATCGGGGACGGTGGTGGGACGGGCGAGTAATATCCGCGAACTGGAACGGATGGTGCAATCGTGACGGGCTGACAGCCCGTTGAAAGCGCGAATGTTTCGGCAAATGGGGATAAAAGAAGCCCGCGCTTTGTGCGTAGCATGAACGTCGGGAGGATCTTACGGGGGTTAATGATGCGAGCTGCGATCGCTGACAATATTCTTTTTATCCATGCCGCTGATCTGCCTCGGTATCAAAAACAGGGGTCAGTGGTGCGCAATACCTATTTTTGGGCGTTGCGCTCGATTAGTTGCTATGCCCCCCGCGCGGGGGAATGGGAATATGATGCGATCGTTTGGGTTGCCCTTGAACGCTTGCTCACCAGTTTCACCACCGCTGGTTATCTTGGTCTCTCAGAAACCAATCTGCAATTTCCCTACGACACCGTCATCCCCCCGGAACTCCGCCCCGTCGCCACCTGGTACGATCCCGCCGACTTTG
>CAZCWE010000257.1:0-4405 GCA_964502285.1 uncultured Spirulina sp.
AGGGTTCCAAAGCCAATCCCGATTAACCCCGCCAGCATCGCTAGGGGAGCCATGATCCGCAGTTGCAAGACCGCCATGGCGCGGGTGGTGTCATCGAGGCCGGGGGCGAGGACATCGATGCAGGGGCCAGCGCCGAGAATCAGGCCAATGGTGACGAGGAGGAGGAGGGCGGTGACGAGGGTAGTGACGGTTTCGACGATGGGGGCGGCTTCGGATTTGTCGCGTTTGGCGAGGACGCTGACGAGGGCGCTGTGGAAGGGGCCATTAATGCCGCCGAGAAGGATGAGGAGGAAGCCAGGGATGACGTAGGCGTAGGCGTAGGCGTTGACGACGGGGCCGACACCAAAGGCAGCGGCGATCGCTTGTTCACGCACGAGGCCGAAGACTTTACTAATCAGAGTGGCGATCGCGACGATCCCGGCAATCCCGGCGAGGGAACGGGAGGGTTTTGGCTTCATGAAGGGCTATGATGCTGAAATTGCATGATGAAATAATCTTTCGTATCTAAACATACAGCCGACAGGGTGGAATCACTGTTAGCGTCCAGAAGACTATGTGGGAAAGTCCACCCTTCTGGAGTGATCCACTCTATATCGATTCATTTAGGCTTAAAACATCCTAATCAACAAACGGCGTTCTGCGTCAGAAACATTCAGGTTTGGCATAGTTCGCGACGTTAAGATTCAGCCACGGTGACCGGGTGCATGCTTCTGAAGTTGTTGTTTTTCAGACCCCTAATCCAAATTTATGCTTGTTCGGCTGTTTACCGCCTTGGCCCTGCCTCTGGCTGAGTGCCATTGACCCAGTACCTTGATATGTACCAAAAAGCCTGTGTTCGTGAAATTCACGCCGCCGTGATTAATCTTAGCGGTCGTCAGCGGATGCTCTCCCAACGGGCGGCACTCTATGCGACGCGCTATGTCTACACCCATGACCCAGCGTTTCGAGATGAGTTGATCAGCATCGTTGCCCGGATGGAAGCGGCGCACAATGGCCTGCTGCGGGGAGACGCAGAGCTGAAGTTACAGGGCGAATTGTCGATGGCGATGCAGTGTATTTATTTCCAAGATCCTTGGCAATTGAATGCGCAAGTGCGGGATTTTATCCAAACGGGCCGTCAGTTAGCGATCGCACCCCCCGACACCCTCACCCCCGATTGCGACGACTTAACCCACATCCAAACCGCAGCCGCAGGGCCCCTATTAGCCGCCCTTGACGCAGCGGTGAGTCAATACCAACAGGAAGCCGAAGACGACATCCGAGCTCTCGATCAACAGCAACAGCGGCTCTTCCACGAAGTGCAGACGGCTCATTTTCACACCAAAGCCAAAGCCAAAGCCCTCCAAGAAGCCCTCGATCAACTGCAATCGGCCCAAACCCAACTGCTCCACGCCGAAAAAATGTCCAGCCTGGGGCATCTCATGGCCGGCATTGCCCATGAAATCAACAACCCCCTCAACTTTATCCACGGCAACCTTGACTATGCCCAAGAGTATTTAGGGGATCTGTGTTTAGCGTTGCAGTTCTACCAAACCCACGCCCCCCAAACCACCGAAAAAGTACAGGACACCTTTGAGGACTTGGCGTTTATCCAAGAGGATTTTGCCAAACTGCTCCAATCGATGCAGATCGGCAGCGGTCGCCTCAAGGAAATTGTCTTGGGGCTGCGGAATTTTGCGCGATCGGATGAGTTAGCGTTGCAATCAATTCGCCTTGATGAGGGGATTGAAAGCACTCTGCTGATTTTGGGGCATCGCTTCAAGGCCAACGGTCAGCACAAAGCCATTCAGGTGCAGCGGCACTATCACCCAGAACCGATCCAACTCAACTGCTTTCCGGGCAAGCTGAATCAGGTATTTATGAATCTACTCAGTAATGCCATCGATGCGTTGGAACAGGCCCGGGACACCAAGCCCTCGGATTGGCAACCGCAGATCGCGATCGCAACCCGCATTACCGCAGCAGGCGATCGCGCCGAAATCACCATTCACGACAACGGCTCCGGTATCCCCGAATCCATCCACAGTCAGATCGTCAATCCCTTTTTCACCACCAAACCCATCGGCAAAGGCACAGGTCTGGGCCTCTCCATCAGCCATCAAATCATCGTGGACTACCACCAAGGCACGTTCCAATGGTCCTCGGCTCCCGGCGCAGGCACAACCTTTAAAATCACGATTCCACTCCACCTGACAGAAACCGCCACCCTCAATCATCGGACACTCCTAACGCAGAATTAACCCCGCGTCCCCGGTGGGGGCAACAGGGCAATGAGGAGGCATTCCCACGCGAGGCGGGGCTGTCCGTAGCCAAGGAGGGCGCGGCGGGTGGCTTCAAAGGCGGCTAGGGGCTCCGGAGCGTGGTGTTGCTGCCAATGTTCCTGCTGCCAATAGTCGAGAAACCACAGTTGGGCTTCGGATTCTAGATCACTGGCGAGGGTTTTGGCGCGTCGGAGGGCCTCTTTTGCCGTGGCGGGGGGCTGGCGGATCAGGTCGAGGAGTTCGGGGGCGAGGGCTTGGCGTTGTTCCCAGGCGAGGAGAGCGGCTCCGGGACTACCTTGGGCGATCGCTAACAACGCATCATCGGCAATCAGGTCATGAATATCAGCTTGGGTTTGACGGCGCAGCACCTCGGTTAAATCGGCCCGCGACAGGCGATAAAAGGGAATTCGCTGACACCGCGACACCAGCGTGGCGAGGAGATTTTCCGGACTAGGGGCAATCAGGATTAAGGTGGCGCGTCCCGGTTCTTCGAGGGTTTTAAGCAGGGCATTGGCCGGGCCTTCGGCCATGGTGTGGGCATCGTCAATCACCACCACCGAGCGCGAGGCTTCCAGGGGCGGGCGGGCGAGAAAGTGGGTGATCTCGCGGATTTGCTCGATGCGGATTTGGGGCGGGGTTTTGCGTTTGACCCCAGCGGCGGCGGCTTCGGCGGGGGAGAGGAGCTTACCTTGGTGTTGATAGGTGGGGGACACCCAGAGAAAATCGGGGTGATTTTGCTCCCGGACTTTGCGCTCAATGGCGACGGCGCGATCCGGGGGGAGATGGTGACCCAACAGGAGGGTGGCGAACCCTTGGGCGGCTTGTCGTCGGCCCACTCCAGCGGGGCCCGCGAAGAGGTAGGCGGGGGCGATGCGATCGCAGGCGATCGCCCGCGCCAACAACTCCACCGCCGCCCCTTGGCCCACCAACCCAGCAAAGGGCTCCATCCCCTCAGTGCCTACGCGCCACCCCACCGGGCCCGATAGGGACGAATATCCAAGTGCAGCAGATTGGGATAGCTGCGATAGATCCCCATGCCGCCGGGCCAATCCCGCAAGCGCGATGCCATTTGCCGCCCCGACATCCCAGAGCGCAACATATCCACGGCCTCGCCGGTTTTGTGGCGGGAATATTTCGCCCCACCGACCCGGCTATTCCAGGGTTCCGGACGATACCAACTCGTCACCGTAATCGGGAAGCCGCCCAAGCGCGATCGCACATCCTCCAAGCGTTTCGCCAACGCCAGGATGTTATCCACATGGGACTTATGTTTGGGAATCCGTTCACCATTGTGCAGGGCCTCCCGCCAGGTGAAATTGCCATTGGGCAAAATTGGATCACTGAGGAAAAACGTACTGGTGTAGCCCGGTAAATTGAAGCCATCGCCGCGATCGTTGGTTTGGGGCGCTTCGTCCTCCGGCTCCATTTCCAACGGCTGCCCATCTTGCCAAATTTCAATATGGTCATTAAAGGCATACCAGGTGTTAAACCCATTGAACGTCACATTCAACAGGGCCGCTTTGACGTGGTTGCCCTCTTCATCCCAACTGTGGAGGGGCAATTGCTCCCCTTCCTTGATTTCATACTTGAGATTGGCATCGGTAATCTGGCTGCTGTCGATCACGTCTTGCTTGAGCACCGTGTCGCGAATAATTTTCAACGCCAGAGTCGGCACGGGTTGACCCATGAGCAAGCCCCAGGTTTGCGGCCCGACAATTCCATCAATGGTGATCGACTTTTGACGCTGGAAGGTTTTCACCATTTCGGCGAGGCGATCGTCATAAACGCCGTCGATCGCTGCCCCCAGGCGATATTCCAGATAGCGCACCGCCGTCCCATCCGCATGGTTGGGGCGCAAAACGGGTTGGGACTGAATTTCATCGAGGGCCTTCCAGGTCAGCACCACCGGACGGCCCGCCGCATTAATCCCCGCCAACTGATGGAAACGCTGGGTTGCCGATTCGGTGGCGGGGCCGTTGATGCCATCTTCGACGAGTGCTTTGTTGTTCGCGTCGGGGATTTGCAGTTGATTGAGGGCTTTTTGCAGTTTGAGCACTTGGGCATCGCTGCCGCTGCTGGTGCTGCCGCTGGTACTGCCGCCCGTGCCGCCGCTGCTCGATTCATTGGGAAGCTTGCCGACTAAC
>CAZCWE010000257.1:4415-6444 GCA_964502285.1 uncultured Spirulina sp.
GAGCTTCAGACCTGCAAACTGGGAATGGGGGACGGTACTGCCGCCGGTGCTGGCTTCATTGGGCAGTTTTCCGGCGAGGCCTTGGACGATCGCATTCACCATCGCCTCGGTGTTGTACAGCTTCATATCCTTTTCAGAATCAATGAAGCAGCATTCAATCAAAATGGCGGGCATATTCGTCGTCCGCAACACGTACAGATGGGCCCCATCTTTGACGCGCCGATTGAAAAACCCAATCCGCACGATGCTGTCGAGCACCGGTTGAGCAATTCGACGGCTCGCACTGCTCATCGCATACACTTCGGTTCCATTGGCAGCACCATTAAAGGCGTTGAAGTGAATCGAAACATACACATCAACGTTGTTGGCATTGGCGGTATTGACCCGCTTGCGGAGTGAATCCATCACACTCGTTGCGCTGCTGGGCGTACAGTTAACCGCTTCGTGGCCGACAGCACGCAGCTTATTGATCACTTGTGTACCCACTTCCTTGGTGAGACGGTCTTCACTGCCATAGCGTGACGATGCACCAACGTCGGGCGGGGCATTATGTCCCATATCAATGCCAAACTTCATGGGTTGCTCCTTATCCAGTCAATTGAGGTTATTGAAGAAGAGTTGTCCGAGGACACCCCAATATTAGGATTACCACGGAACCTCGGAAACAGTTTGTTGGCTTAATATCACTTTGTGCGCGTGGGGCGGCAGGATGAGCGGCCGGATCGAGGGCGATCGCTACCAATTCAACGCCTCGACGATCAAATCGCCCAACAACACCGGATCAAACGGCTTCGTCAACACCGCCTTCACCCCCAACTCTGCATAACGGCGTTGTTCAGCCGCCTGCACCTTCGCCGTCAGAAAAATCACCGGAATGCCCTGGGTTGTGGGATCAGCCTGCAACAACTCCCAGGTGGCAGGGCCATCAAGATCAGGCATCATCACATCCAACAAAATCGCATCCGGCCCTTGCTCACAGGCTAATTCAAACCCTTCGGTTCCCGATGGTGCCGTAATCACGTCCCAATCCTGGTTAATTTCTAAGCTCAGTTGAGCCACCGCTCGAATATCTGCTTCGTCATCAATAATTAGAATTTTTCGAGTTCCCATCGTTTAACGCTTAATAGCCCCAAGGATAGAATTGTAGCAAGCTTGTTGACATCCTCCCCAGCTAAATGGCGGAGAACGTCATTGTCTGGCAAAGGGCATCCTGAGGCAACCTTGCCGTTTGAGGGTTGGGGTTGGGGGATTATGTTGCGTGTTGACCTCTCCCGGATGACTACGGGATTGGGGCGAGAAGCGGTCAGTTCAACCAATTGAGCAGTAATTTTGTGACGTGCTGACAGTCGAAGGGTTTGGCAATGATGCCAGAAATACCAAGGTCTTCTAGGGCTTGGCAGTCACTGGCCCGTGCTCGCTCTAGCATCACCGCCAAGAAAATGCCGTTTTGGGTCGTTAACCGCTGAAAATGCTGGAGAAGCTTATGCTCAAGGGATAGGGTTAAGGGCAGATTCAAAATAATGACCTTGGGGGCCAAGATAGGGATGAGGGCTAGCCCTTCATCATAGGAGTGGGTCAAATGCACTTGCCATGATGTGGTGATTTCTAGGCTGGTTTGGATGATGGCGCGGATATCAGGTTCCGGCTCAATCACTAAGATGTCACAGGACGGGATGAGGTCATGGGCAGAAGACACAAGACAATCAGATGACTTGAGGGGACACTGATGATGCGGGGGTTTGGTCTGCGCGGAAATCATTAAATCTTTTTTCCTCATCTCCACTAATGACTCGCGTGGGTGGCTTCCGTCAGGAACTGAATGTAATATTGGTCACAACTTAAGGTAACAACAGTCACAATACGGGCCAAGTTGTGAAAATCTTGTGAAGATCAAGGTAAGAATAGGGCCAAATGCTTAGCCGAAAATAAGGCCAAAGGCGGAGGACAAGCCCCAAGGCCAACGCCGGCCTCGAACCTGAATTAATGGTTGCCATCATGTCGAATCAGAATACACTTTTGACCCAAAAAG
>CAZCWE010000258.1:0-1819 GCA_964502285.1 uncultured Spirulina sp.
TACGACCCGCAACCCCTCGAAGCCGTCGAAGTCCCCGAATCGAAAAAATTCGTCTCATCCCCCGCGATGAGCATCTACATTCCCGTGGGCTACGGCGCAGACAACAACACCGTCTTCCTCAACGCCAACTACCAATCCGCCGTCCGCCCCGATGCCAGCGGCTCCCTTTTTAACGGCGGTTTAGGAATCGGGTTAGGGGATGCCTCCGAAGCCGTTGGGCTCGAACTCTCCTACGTGTTTGCCAATAACGACGATTTCGGCGAAGGCGGCTTCAACGCCAAAGTTCACCGCCGCATCGCCGATGACCTGTCCGTTGCTGCCGGTTGGAATGGTTTCCTCAACATTGGCCGCAACGACTTCGAGCAATCCCTCTACGGCGTTGCCACCAAAGTCTTCCGCCTCACCGATTCCCTCGACGACCCCTTCAGCCGTCTCGCGGTCACCGCTGGGGTTGGGAACAATCAATACCGTTCCAACGGAGCCGCCTTTGTGGGCGAAAACAGTGTGAACGTGTTCGGGAATATGGCGCTGCGGGTCGCTCGTCCGGTCAGTTTTATTGCGGAATGGACGGGTCAAGACCTCGGCTTAGGGCTGTCCATTGCGCCGTTTAAAAATCTGCCCATCACCATCACCCCCGCCGTGCGCGACATCGTCACCACCAACGACGGCCGCGCCGCCCGCTTCGTGATTGGTTTAGGCACTGCATTCCGTTTTTAAGTGAGGAGATTACCCACCATGCAACGCTTTATTTTTTGGATTGGTTTACTCGTGCTGTCTGGGTTTGCCGCCCCAGCCCAGGCCCAAAACGTCAGCCAAGGGGACATTACCGGCACTCAAGTCTGGAACAATAACCCGCCCATTTTTGATGTGGACGCACCGGAAATTCAAGACCTGATCAACCGTATCGAACTGTTTAATGATGAGTCCGAAACGGTCTATCTCTCCTGTAGTGCAGCCTTGGAGAATGACAGCGGCCCCCGTCGCTATGCCCGCCCCGATTCGCCCAACGCCAGCAAGCCCCTTCCCCCGGCCTGTGCGCGTCTGATTGAACTGGAGCGGGAGAGTATCACCCTACGGCAGGAAGTGACCGCCATTGAAGAAGAATACGGCAATCCCGATTTTCTGATTTGGTAGCTCGTGGTTTGTCGGGACGAGGTGCGATCGCACCGATCCCATTAACGTTCCTCAATGGTTCAGATTTGGCAGGGTGGGCAATACCCACCCCACAGAATAGCTAAGGAGTAGATGCAACATGTTTCAACAATGTAAGCAATGGGCCATGGTGATCATGGCCGCAGGATTAGGGGTGTTGGCCGGATTGCCCGCCCAAGCCCAAAGCCGCTTAAGCAACCGCGTCATCCAATTTTCGGAAGATACGATTGTGGAATTTGAAATCCGTTCCACCCAAGGCGCAAACCGGGGCATCGTCGGGGTGATGATGAACCCGGACACCTCAGCGACGAAAATCCCGCTGTTTGAGGAGGTGAAACCCTACGACGATTTTGGGATTACCAGTTTTACGGATTATCGCGGGACAGTGGCGGGCGGCACGGTGCGCCCGGTGAATAGTCCAGGGGCGAACCTGGTAGCCTCGCGGTCTAACGGGGAAGGCTCGTTAATTATTGAATATCTCTTCCGTGCGAATACGCCCTATGTGTTCTACATGGATGTGTACACCGCAACGGAAAACCGCTACATCACCACGTTTACCTCAACGAATGTGAATGCCGTCAATTTCCGGGGCGCACTGGATGATGGCAACGGGATTCTCATGGGCTGGGAGGATGATGGCGAAGGCCGCGTGCGTCCTTCGGGGGCG
>CAZCWE010000258.1:1926-6435 GCA_964502285.1 uncultured Spirulina sp.
ATGGTTCGAGGGATGGCGATCGCGCTTTCGTCTAGCCACAGCTAATCTCCCCACCATCCTCGCAGGTTGTCCCCAAGCCTCTGGCTACAAGAGTCCCCGATAGCGGATGAAAATTAGAATCACCGCCCAGGAGCCGAGGGCGACTTTGATGGCGACGAGGATATTTAACAGGGGCAATGTTCCGCCGCTGAGGAGTGCGCCGAATTCGCCATGGGTGACGTTCCAGCCGAGGAGGGTGGCGATCGCAATCAAGATAAACGCCAACACCGCCAATTTTTCCAAAGTCGCCGCCCGCCACCGTTTATAGAGGGCCTCCATCGCATCGGAGGACGAGGTAATGGTCACCAGGCCGATGGCCGTACCGCCCGCCACTCCGGCGGCGAAGCCTCCCCCAGGACTGAGGTGGCCCCGAATGGCTAACTCGATACTGACGAGGGCGGCAATGGTTGACCCCAAGCGGGCGAGGAGGATCGAGGGTTGGTCGGTGAATTGGTGGATGGTGGGGTAGGGCTGTTCGTTGGCAAGGAGGTATTTCGCACCCATGATCGCGATCGTGAAGACGATCACTTCAAAAACAGTGTCGTAGAGACGGTTGCGAAAAATGATCCCCGACACCACATTGGGGACACCGCTTTCTTGGGCAATGGCGGTGACGATATCGGCGGGATCAACGGGGAGGGCTGGATTCGACAGAATCAGCATTTTGATATAGAGGGCAATTCCGGCGGCAATGTAGACCCATTTCATGATGATTTGGCGGGGGTATCGGTGGATTCAGGGATTGGGGTGAGGTGGGTTAAGGGGGTGGGCTGCTGGGGGAGTTCGGCGGCGAGGAGGTCGTGCAGCGATCGCAGTCGCAGCTTGAGATCATAGGGGGGGTGATCCGGTTGGGGGGAGAGCGATCGCACACAGCAGCCATGGAGTTCTTTCGCCGCGATGGCCTGGTCTAGATCAGCACGGGATTCGTAGGGCAACACCTTCAAGCGGAGATAGCGTGTACTGAGCATCCCCCGCAGTTGCTCATAAATCGCCTCAAGCTTTTCCGCGTCAGCCTCCACATCCGCCGTGATCACGCCGACTCGCATCACCAAAGACGATCGCACCGCCACCGCATAGAGCGTAATCGCCAACAGCGTCCCCACGAGAGCCTCTGTCAGGGCCACATCCGCCGCCCCCAACACCGAATACACCAAGGCCGCCACGGCCCCCAAAATGCCCCGAATGATCAACGCATGGTAAGGGTTCACCTGCACCGTGAGCATAATCGCCGATAGGGGCAACAGGGCCACAATCACCAACAGATAGAGATCCTCCGGTAGGTTAGTGATCATCACTGTCCTCCCGGCTGACACAATAGGCCACCACATAGCTGAGCATCGTATTCCACAACGCCAAGGACACCAGTGCCAACACCAGCAAGGGCCATTCGCGGGGAATTTTCAACAGCAGCCCCAAGACAATACTCATCGAGCCGAGGGTATCGGACACCGACAGGGGATGCAATTTGAACAAAACGGAGCGATCGCCCAAGAGCGGCAACGTGCCCCAGAGCCAAAACACCACCCCGATTCCAATGCAGAGATAGCTTAATCCAGTTACCATGAGTTCGTCCCTCCGTCCCTCATCATTGCAGCATAATCCGCTTCATCAGGTGGGCCAGGAGCATAAACCCCGCATTGCCAACACTGAGAATAATCACCCCGACTACGCCAATCATCCAATCATCCCGCAGCACGGAAATGCAGAGGATCATGATGGAGGTTTTCGAGGCGACGCTGGCAAAGGCAAGCATTTTTTGCCAAATGTCATCATCCTGCCAGGCTTCGTACAGGGGGATGAGGAGAATGAGGGTCATCGCGATGAGAAGGAGATTCATGGGGTTTTGCGATCGCTGACACGGTGGACTTCGTATTGACCGGCTTGATGGTATTTCAAGACGATGGTTTTGGGGGTGAATGTGATTAAAAAGATATCAAGAAAGATGAGCCGAGGGGAGCGATTCGGGCGAACTTGATCCATCGTGATCGACTCGTGGCGGTGGGGCCGCAGGATCATTTGAACCGCTTCCCAATAGGCCTGAGGCAGTGCCACCACAATTTCCCAGGCAATCAGCAGCCATTCCCGTAACGGCTCATGGGAGGTGAAGCAGCGAGGCAACAAGATTGCCACCGCCAAGCCGATCAACGTGTTCGCCAGGCTCACATCAGCCGTGAGCAGAAACCAAATGCCAAGTCGCAATAAAAGGTTAACCATTATGCCAACGCCATCCAAAATAACAGCACCAACATCAGACTCATAGCCCCGATCAGATGCTCAAGCTGCTCGGCAACACGGGGCAGTTTGACGGTCACCCGTTGAATGATGCCGAGGTAGAGCAGCCAGCCGATCGCGATCGTGATCAGGGCTTTACCGAGGTTTGCCAGGGTATAGGCCTCAAGGTAGAACCCATTGCCGGCCACCAATCCCCCCAAGAGGAGCAGTTGCGCGGCGAAAAAGCTGGGTTTCAGGGGTTGCCACGGGCCACGGGGTAAAAAGAGAAATTTGGCGAAGGAAATGGCGGTTCCTACGGCGGCGATGTTCATTAACCATTCTTGCCAGGGCAGGAGGTGTTTCACCGTCCACACTTTCGCGCCAAAGCCGATCAGGCCGGGGAAGCCGGCAATGGAGAGGCTAGCGATCGCTAAAACCAACCACAGGGAGAAGTTGATCGGCGTCTGCTTTAATTCCTTAAAACTGCGGCTCGGCAGTGATCCGGCTGAGAGGAACAGAGACGATTTCACCAGGCCATGGCTGAGGGCATAAAAGCCCCCCACCTCCGGCGCAGCGAGGACAAAACCTAATTGCGAGAGAGTATGAAACGCAAGCATCCGTTTGGTATCTTTTTCAAACACAGCACAGGTTACCCCCAGCAAGGCAGTCGCCACACCGAACACCCGCACGATCGCGCCAATATCCTCGTGGATCAGCCCGCAGCGCAGTAGGGGCAAGACGCTGGCCTTCACCACTACGCCGGATAGTATCGCCGAGACGGGGGTTTCCGATTCGGAATGGGTGAGGGGCAACCAGAGGCCAGAGACGAAAATACCCCCTTTGGCGAGCAGGCCCAGGAAGATTAACGCCAGGGCTTCTGGGGGTGAATCCACCAGACCCGCGAATTGGAAGGATTGATGGGTTTGATACACCAGCACTGCGCCAACGAGATAGAACAGCATGGCGACGTTGCTGATGAAAAGGTAGCGCAGCCCCACCCAGAGGGCGCGATCGCTCCTCGGATAGGCAATCAGCAAAAACGCCGCAATGCCCGTTACCTCTAGGGCCACATACAAGCTCATGAAGTCCGCACAGATGAACGCCGCGTTCAAACTGCCGTGGAGCATCAGCAATTGGGCATGGAAAAAAACTGGGCGATCGCTTTGCCAACAGTAAAACGTCACGGCCAGCGTCACCACCGCATTGGTGAGGATGAAATAGCCCGCCAAGGTATCGACGTGAAGAGTCACCCCGGCACTATCGAGCAGTTCAATGATCCGGGGCGATCGAGTCAGCAACACCTGCGCCCCAAACCCCACCGACACCAACGCCGCCGCTACCACCAACAGGCGATCCAATCGCGGCAGCAGCAGCATCACAAAGCCCGCTACAAAGGGGCATAGCACCCACAAAATTGTTTCTGAGATCATGGCGTGTGATTGCTTTCAATAAAGGCGATCGCCCCCGGACTCATCACATCCATCGCGATGCTCGTCATCATGACAGTCTTTTTGAGGATGATGCCGAAAAATTCACCAAAACTAATGGGTCTGAAGCCCCGCCCTTCTAGGGCGGCTTTTCTGCTGGAGTTTATCGCTCCAATCCTCTCTATCTTTGGTATCCTAGCACCATGAAAAGCCGATATCAGTACAGAATCTATCCCACCCCAGGTCAGCAAGCTGAACTAGCCAAACTGTTCGGATGTTGTCGTGTGGTGTGGAATGATGCCCTGGCTCTGATTAAGGCGATTCCTCAGGGTGAGAAATGGCCCAGCAATGCCCAGTTGCAACGCTTGGTTATTACCCAAGCCAAGCAAGACCCGTCCCGAAATTGGTTGTCAGCGGTGTCAGTTGTCGCATTGCAGCAGTCAGTGATTGATTTAGGGACAGCCTTTAAAAACTTTTTCGAGTCCCGTAGGAGTAAGCGAAAGGGATCGAAAGCTGGCTTGCCTCGATTCAAAAAGAAGCTCAACCGTCAATCAGCACGGTTTACCCAGCGGGGATTTTCCATCAAGGGGGAGAAAGTCTATCTCGCCAAGATTGGCAAGCTGAAAACGAAATGGTCAAGACCGTTACCCTCTGAAGCCAGTTCAGTGACGGTGCTCAAGGACTGTGCGGGTCGGTATTTTCTCAGCTTTGTGGTGGAGGTGGAGCCTGTCATCGTCGAACCCAAAAACCAAGGGGTCGGCGTAGATCTGGGCATTGAAACCCTCGCCACATTAAGCACGGGCGAAAAGGTCAAGGCGAGGGACACCAGTGC
>CAZCWE010000259.1:0-3207 GCA_964502285.1 uncultured Spirulina sp.
CCACGCCGACCCCAAAACCCACCCCCACGCCGACCCCCAACCCTGAACCCGTGGACGTGAGCCCCGAACCCGAAGAAACCTCCTTAGAACTGCGGGGACGCACCACCCCCCAGTCCTTCAAGCAGTATCAAGTGGAAGTGGCATCGGGGCGCGTGCTGACGGTGGCCGTCATCGATGGCTTGGTGGCATTGCGGCTGCGCGATCCCAGTGGTCAGGTGATCGAATCAGCGCAGGGAACCCTATCGTGGCAGGGCACGATCCGCCAAGGGGGAACCTATCAAATTGATGTGCTCACCCGTGAGCCGACCCAGTTTGCCCTGCGCTTGAATGTGGATTGAGCGCGATCGCACCGCCTCCCACCCGGACGAAGCGTCACAAATATTGTTAATCAGACCCGATGTTTTGCTGAATACTGGAGCAGTGCTCAAAGCATTGACCCCGACGATCGATCATCCCCGCAACTACTCAGGAACGTTAACATCATGACGACAGTTCACGATCAGATTGATCTCCGACTCGAACGGGAGGGTCTGCCGAATATTTGCGGATCTGAAGCTGCGATCGCGCACATCACTAACCACGATCACCCCGTCTTTTTACACCACACCAACCTCAGCCTGGATACTTTCAAATCCAGCTTTGCCTGTGCCCTCCACATGCACCAACCCACCCTCCCCGTCGGGGCCGATGGCGGGTTGATTTGTAACCTGCAACAGATGCTCGAAAATCCCCACGATGGCGACAACCACAATGCCACCGTCTTCGCCCATTGTTACAGCCGCATGGGGGACTTTATCCCGGACTTAATCGCGCAGGGCTGCAATCCTCGAATCATGTTGGACTATTCCGGGAATTTGCTCTGGGGCTTGGTACAAATGGGCCGCCACGACATTATTGATACTCTCAAAAAAATCACCCTAGATGATCGCTATTGGCCCCATGTGGAATGGCTCGGAACCCTATGGAGTCATGGAGTTGTTCCTTCTACTCCGATTCCGGATGTGAAGCTGCAAATTCAGGCTTGGCAACAGTATTTTGCGGCCATTTTTGGCCCGGAAGCGTTGGCACGGGTGAAAGGATTTTCCCCGCCAGAAATGCATTTACCCAACCATCCCGACACGCTTTTTGAATATATTAAAGCCCTAAAAGATTGTGGGTATCGCTGGCTAATGGTGCAGGAACATTCCGTCGAGCGGCTCGATGGATCGGGTTTATTTCACGATGATAAATACCTCCCCAATCGTTTAGTGGCGATCAATTCCCAGGGCGAAACAATCAGCATTACCGCTCTGATTAAAACCCAAGGATCGGATACCAAATTGGTGGCGCAAATGCAGCCCTACCACGAGGCCAAAACACGGGGTCGCCAACCCTTAGGCGGTCAATCAGTTCCCTGTTGCGGCACACAGATCGCCGATGGGGAGAATGGCGGCGTGATGATGAATGAGTTTCCGGGGGGATTTTTCCCGGCGTGGCAGGCGATTAAACAAGATGGCAGCACGGTGGGGATTAACGGGACAGAATATCTAGAATTGCTGGCGGCGGCGGGGATAACGGCGGCGGATTATCCGGTGTGTCAGGCGGTACAGCAGCATAAGATCTGGGCGCGGGTGGATCGCGATCGCCCCACGCCGGCAGCGGTGGCAGAGGCGATCGCCACCCTCAAAACCGACGATCATCACTTCCACATGGAGGGCGCATCCTGGACGAATGATCTCAGTTGGGTGCAGGGCTATGAGAATGTTTTAGAGCCGATGAATCGCCTCAGCGCCCAGTTTCACGCCAAGTTTGACGCGGCGGTGCAGGCTGATCCCAGCGTCACCCAATCGCGGGACTACACTGAGGCGCTGCTCTATGTGATGTTGCTCGAAACCAGTTGTTTTCGCTACTGGGGTCAGGGCACTTGGACGGACTATGCGCGGGAACTCTATCGCCGAGGGGAAGCGTTGCTGCAATAGTTGCGTCACGATTCGCCCCGAAACCTTCAGGTGGCTTTAGTGCCTTGTGCCTTCGGTGACTAATGCCATGCCATAGACCTGGACAGCGATCGCATCAATCACAATTTCGCGTTGCCACTGCATCCCGACTTTGAGCACCACACGGCGCGATCGCTCATTGTCCGCCTCGATTAGCGAAATCACGCGGGGGATACCGACCGCAATAGCCCAGTAATTCTCCCGAAAACTGATTCAGGACGGCATAGAGGCCCGTGGGGGGGGCGGGGCGGCTGTGGGTTTGGATTAGTTGGGCGGTTGCGGCGCGGTTCAGGGGTTGACGGGTGCGGGAAAAATACATCACCTCTGGGTCGCTCAAAATGGCCGCGAGGGGGTCTAAATCCTCCGGGTAAAAGCGGCGCAAACACAGACGCGGGGTGTGAGCAATTAGCATAGATCTGGAGTGACGTGGCACAATTCAGCGGGCGAGGAGGTTCAAATGCTACACCATGTTTCGATTCGCACAGCGGATATTCATCGCGCGATCGCATTCTACGAAGTCTTGGGGTTTACAGTCAGCGATCGCTTCACCACGGGCTACACCTTGGCCTGTTGGCTCACGGGCCAACAAGGCCGCCTCGAACTGATCCAAATCCCCGAACCCCAGCCCGCCCCCGATGCCTTTGGCGACGAGCATTATGTGGGCTACTATCACCTCTCTTTTGACCTGAGCGACCACGCCCCCAGCCTGACGGATTGGCTCACCCACATCACCCCGCAGTTTGCCGCCATCGGGCACGAGTTAAAACTCCTATTGCCTCCAGAGCAACAAATGATTGGTAAAAACGTCTATGAAGTAGCCTTCATTGAAGATTGCGATCGCTTACCCATTGAACTGTTGCGGCAATTGTCCTAGCCCGGTGGTTTTGCGGTGAGGTGCGATCGCAACGCTAGGGTCTGAATCTGCCGGTGCTCCATTTTGAAAAGTGGACGTGATCCCCCTGGATTCATAAGCCCAAAGGTTATGCTAAATCATAAAGATCATTGCATCACAACCCGCCCTATTGCTAAAAATCATGGCTTCTAAACATCCTCTTCGTTGGCTAGCGATCGCCCCTGCCCTTCTGAGCATCGGCCTCTCTAGTGTGATCCTTCCCGCCCAAGCAACCCTGCGCGACTCCTTCCTCCTCAGTCTCGGCTTCCCATCCTCCACTCCCGGAGGAGGTGGAGCCCCCCAACGCACCGCTGGCGGAGCCCCCAAGCGCGGCTCAGA
>CAZCWE010000259.1:3217-6421 GCA_964502285.1 uncultured Spirulina sp.
GAAGCCTGTGTGGCCAAATTGGTGGATCTCAACGGAGACGGTGAGCTTGACCCCTTGACCCCCCTCACTGCCCTGATGCCGATCAGCAACATCGGCACCAGCCTTGACCCGAACCCGACCCTCTCCGTCTATATGCCCCGCAACACGGCCTCAGCGGTGGAAATCGTTATCCAGAAACGCACACCGCTCGAAAGTCCGTCGGGCCGGACTCGCTACCGCTACGAAGAAGTCTATGTGAATTCAGAGTTGCCCGTGCCGGAAAGCACCGCCAATGGTCCGCGCATCGTCAACTATCGCCTCGAAGGGGTCAACCTCGAAGCCGGGGCGGTGTACGAATGGACTTTAGCGATGCTCTGTGACGGCAGCATTGGCAATGAAGAAGTGATTAGCGGCCTGATTTCGTGCAGCCTCGCAGATGGTAGTCCCTTGGGCTGTACCGCTGGGGCGACGATCCCCGATCCCACGGCTTTGGATGCGAACGAACTCGAACAGCAAGCCACCGCCTACGCCCAACAGGCCTATTGGAATGAGGCGTTACAGTTTTCGGCTCAGTTGCGTCAGTTTGATCGCAGTGATTGGGTGGAGTTCTTAGCGTCGCAAGAGTTGGGCTGCTTGGCGGATGTCCCCTTTGCCGAGGATGAGGTGAATCCCAATTCTCCCCAAGCTGACCCCAATTGGGACCCGCAATGTTTTGTAGAACCCGAACCGGAGGTCTAAGCTCGGTTGGAACGTTGGCAATTTCGTTAAGAATTGCGATTGGGGAGGAGGCGATCGCCTCCTCCCTTGTTTTGATGGAAGAGAACAATGCAAATCAGCCGTAATCATGTGGAATCAGCTTAAACAAGCCCTCTGGCAATGGCGTGGGGTGGTGGTGGCCGCTCCTTCTGTGTCTCTGTTGGTGATTCTGGTGCGGTGGGCAGGTCTGCTTCAGGGTTGGGAGTTAGCCGTTTATGATCAATTCGTGCGGCTGCGGCCCACACAACCCCCGGATGATCGGATTGCGATCGTCGGCATGACCGAAGACGACTATCGCAACCTCGGCAAAGTGGTCATTCCCGATGGATATTATGCCGAAGTAATCCGCGAACTCCGCCAACAAAATCCCCGCGTCATTGGCCTCGATGACTATCGCGATCAACCCATCGATCCCGGCTCCGAAGACCTGGTGGAAATCTTTGAAACCACCCCCAACCTCGTCGGCATTCAAAAAGTCGCAGGCGATAGCGAACTGGAAACCGTTGATCCTCCCCCGGCGCTGCAAGAACGGGGCCAAGTGGGATCAAACGATGTGGTGCTCGATCCTGACGGCGTGGTGCGACGCGCCTTAATTAATGTCCAAACCCCAGCGGGCGAGATCATCCCCAGCCTCAGCCTGTTTCTCGCCGGACGGTATCTCGAAGCTGAAGAGCAATTCATTGATATTGCCCCCGACACGGACAATTGGTGGCAGATTGGCGACACCGTGCTCAAGCCGTTTCAACGCTACGATGGCGGCTACATTCGCGCCGATGACGGCGGCTATCAAGTGTTGCTCAACTATCAAGGGGGTGCGCAAACCTTCGAGCGGGTCTCCTTTTCCACCGTCCTTGAGGGCAACTTACCCGACGGTTGGGCGACCGATCGCATCATCCTCGTGGGAGCCGTCGGAGCCACCGCCCGCGATCAATTCATGACCCCCTACGGGAATTATGTCCTCGCCTCACCGGAACCGATGCCGGGGGTGGAGGTTCACGCCCAAATGACGAGCCAAATCCTCAGCGCGGTGCTAGACGATCGCACCCTAATCCAAACCTGGCCCGAACCCCTAGAACTGCTCTGGATTGTGTTATGGAGCACCGCAGGCGCAGTAACCACATGGCTGTTGCGCCATACGGAAAAGACCCGCCTCGGCATTCTCAAAGCGGTGGGTGTACAGAGTGGTGCGGTGATTCTGCTGGTCGGCAGCAGTTACGGGGCGTTGGTGCAGTCCTGGTGGATTCCCGTTGTGCCGCCGTTGTTGGGGTTTGTGGGGGCGACGGTGGGGATTACTGCCTATGTGGCCCGCACGGCTGGCGATATTCGCCGCACCTTTGGCCGCTACCTGACCGCCGAGGTGGTTTCGACACTCTTGGAAAACCCAGAAGGGCTGAAAATGGGCGGCGAACGGCGCAAAATTACGATCCTCACATCGGATCTGCGGGGCTTTACGGCCCTGTCCGAACGCCTCCCCCCGGAAGAAGTGGTGAAGATTCTCAACTTCTATCTGAGTTACATGGCGGACATCATCACCCAATATCAAGGCACGATTGATGAGTTTATGGGGGATGGGATTTTGGTGCTGTTTGGCGCACCGACGGAGCGGGAGGACGATGCGCGGCGGGCGATCGCCTGTGCCCTGGGGATGCAGTTGGCCATGGCGGAAATCAATGTGCAAATCGAAGCCTGGGGCCTGCCGAAGTTAGAAATGGGCATCGGGATCAATACTGGCGAAGTGGTGGTGGGGAATATTGGCTCTGAGAAGCGCACGAAATACGGTGTCGTGGGGTCGCAAGTCAATCTTACCTACCGGATCGAGTCCTACACCACGGGCGGCCAAATCCTCACCTCCGAGCCCACCCTCAAGGAAGCCGGGGAGGAAATCCAGATCGACAGCACGATGGAGGTGATGCCGAAGGGGGTGAAAAATCCGATCACGATCTACACCATCGGCGGCATTGGTGCGCCCTACAATCTCTATCTGCCTAAGGTGAAGGAGGAGTATCGCCCGCTGGCCGAGCCGTTAACGATGCTGTTTACGGCCCTTGATGGCAAACATATCAGCACGGAGCAGACCAAGGGGCAGGTGGTGCAGCTTTCGGAAAAGGGGGCGGAAGTGCGGTTAATGGGGGATGCGATTGCCACCAAACCCGACCCCCTCACCAATATCAAATTGGCGATCCCCGACCTTCCCGATGATCCTGCCGGTAGCGACGATATCTACGCCAAAGTCATAGACGAACCGGGCGAGGCGGCGAGTTTCTTTATCCTCTTTACCGCCCGCCCCCCTGCGGTGTTGAAGACCATGACCCAACTCTACGAAACTACTCTGGCATAACGGCTGGCGCAGTTGATCTCGCCTCTGGTGCGATGCATCTTGGGGGTGAGGGCCTTGACCCGACCACATTGCCAGATTTTTAAGATGGATCACTGTATAGCAGTGGACAAGTTCGTTAGGACATTCAACCA
>CAZCWE010000260.1:0-4054 GCA_964502285.1 uncultured Spirulina sp.
AATCCCCCCACTCAACCCCAACACCACCCGCCCAAACCCACATTTGCGCACATAGTCCCGCACCCCCAACACCAACGCCCCCCAGAGTTCCGCCTCTGGCTCAGGCCGTGATGGGACAGGCGCGATCGGGGCCAAATTAGGGTAGTCAATCGTCAATAAATCCGGCGCGAAGGCCGCCGCCCGATAGACCACTTGCCCCGTGGCATCAACGCCCACACTCTGGCCATCAAACACCAAATCATCATTGCCCCCCACCTGATTCACATAGAAAATCGGCAGGCTAAACCGTTGGGCGGCGTGGCTGAGCATCGCTTCGCGCAAGGACTGCACCCCCACCCGATAGGGCGAGGCCGACAAATTCACGATCAGATCCACCCCCCACTCGGCGAGTTCGGCGATCGGGTCGCTGTCGTAGAGGCGTTTGCCCCAAAACTGGTCATCATTCCAGAGGTCTTCGCAGATCGTGACCCCGATTTTGAGGCCGTTGAGGGTGAAGAGGTTGGGCTTGAGGCCGGATTCAAAATAGCGGTCTTCGTCGAATACGTCGTAAGTGGGGAGCAGACGCTTGGGAAACAGCCGCTGCACCGTGCCGCCGGAGACGAGGGCGATGCTGTTAAAGAGGGGTTTTTGGCCGGTGGTGGTGGCTTGGGCGTTGCGTTCGACCACGCCGATGAGCACGGTGAGTTGGGGCGGGAGTTGCTGGGCGAGGGCTTGGACTTCGTGGCGGATGGCGGCGATGAAGCCCGGTTTGAGGAGGAGGTCGCGGGGGGGATAGCCACAGAGGGAGAGTTCGGGGGTGAGGAGGAGGTCTGCGCCTTGGGCGATCGCAGCTTGGGCGGCGGTGAGAATCTGGCGTGCGTTGCCGCTGAGGTCGCCGACGGTGGGGTTGAGTTGAGCGATCGCAAATTTCATGGCGATGAGGGTCTGGATCAGGGGTTTGATTTCAGCGTACCCGACGGGAGCGCGATCGCTGCTACGGGCCTAGGGAATTAAGGGCTCGGCCCGTTGGAGTAAACGGCTCACCGCCGCAGCATCCAGGGTATCGGTCAACAGGGGGCCATCGGCAAAATCACAGTTCAACTCCCGCAAGATGTCCACCTGTTGCTGTGTCGTGACATTGGATGCGATCACATCAAGGTGAAACTGATGCGCCAGAATAATCAAAATCTGGAGCGTTTCCCCTGTTGCCTCAGCATGGGTGAGACTTTGAATTAAAACCGGGTCAAGCCGAAAGCTTTGAATCGGCGACTGCTCCAGGCCATGCAGACCCGCATAGCTCGTGCTGAACTCTGTAATGCACAGGCGAATCTTGCGATCGCGCAGGGCGGCGAATTGCTCATGCCACCCCGTCCCTTGACCCTCCCAAAACCCATCGGTCACGGCTAACCGTAACTGACTCGGCGACACTTGAGTTTGAGCACAAATGGTATCAATCTGCTTCAACAACTCAGGATGACCACATTGCCGCGC
This sequence comes from uncultured Spirulina sp., assembly GCA_964502285.1. Taxonomy (GTDB): domain Bacteria; phylum Cyanobacteriota; class Cyanobacteriia; order Cyanobacteriales; family Spirulinaceae; genus Spirulina. The sequence goes on from CAZCWE010000260.1 coordinate 1,471, forward strand.
GGAACAGCGGATATGGACAAACATATCCGCGCTTAACTCCCACTGGTGCAGATGGTGACACACCGTCGAGATCATCCATTGGGTCATCGCAAACCATTGGCCCGTTTCATTGATCTGTTGCCAATCGTCAAACGCCGGAACTAAGCCCCGCTGGGGGTGTAGCCAATAGAGCAAGGCTTCGAGGCCCTGGATCATGCCTGTTTTGAGGTTAATGATCGGCTGATATTGGATTTGGAATAATTGAGCATCGAGGGCCTGGCGTAATTCGGTTTCGAGCCTCATTTGACTCATGGCGCGATCGTGCATCGTCGGGGTAAACAGTTCGTAGCGTCCTTTGCCCCGTGCCTTGGCTTGATAGAGAGCAGTATCCGCATCGCGTAACAGTTCCTCGGCGGTTTGGCGGCCCAGTTGTGGCTCCGAGATATCGAGATTGCAACTCAGCACAATCCCAATACTGGCCCCGGTGAAAACCTGATAGCCGTTGAGATCAAACGGGGCGCGGAGGGACGTTTCAATCCGCTCCGCGATGCGGGTGGCGGTGCTGAGGTCTTCGATCGCATCCAGCAAGATCGTAAACTCATCGCCACCGAGCCGCGCCACAATGTCATCTGTGCGTAAACAGTCTTCAATGCGGCGGGCGATGGCGATCAGGAGTTGATCTCCCACTAAATGCCCCAAACTGTCGTTAACGACCTTGAAGCGGTCAAGGTCTAAGAACAATACCGCGAAGTGATAGGCTTCACTGTCTGCATCGGTTGCAGAAATTTGGCTGCGGGCGATCGCTTCATTGAGACGCAATTGAAACAGCGCCCGGTTGGGCAGTTGGGTGAGGGGGTCATAGAAGGCGCGGCGATGGAGTTCGGCCTCGACGGCTTTTTGGTTGGTAATATCCATCACCATCCCTTCGTAGCGAATGATATTCCCCCGTTCATCCCGCACGGCCCGCGCATTTTCCGAAATCCAAATCACACTGCCGTCACTGCGGTAGACCTGAGACTCAAACCCAATCACTACGCCTTTTTTTTCCATCAGGTCTTGAAACTCTTCCCGCTGTTGAGGGTCAACATAAAGCTGATGGCCGATGTCGGTGAGGGAGTGGATTAACACCTCTGGGGAGGGATAGCCATAGATGCGGGCTAGGGCAGGGTTGGCGCTGAGATAGATGCCATCGGGAGAGGTTTGGAAGATGCCTTCGAGGGCGTTTTCAAAAATACTGCGATAGTTTTGTTCAGCGTCTTCGAGGGCCTGTTGGGCGAGTTTGTTGGCCGTGATGTCGCGGGCCACCCAAACGACGGTCTGTTCGCGGGTGGGGGAAATGGTGGCGGAAAACCAGGCCGTGCGATCGCTCATTTCCAGGCAATATTCCAGATCGTAAAAAGTCTCCCCCGTCGTGATCACCTGGTCAATGGTGTGGAGAAAAAAGGCGGCAAGGTCGGGGGGGAAGATAGCAGTGATCGACTGTCCCAGTAGTTCGTCGGCGGGACGATAGAGCAAGGCGGTATTGGTGGGGGCAATTTTCAGGTAAATGCCATCGGCGCTCAAAACCAAGATTAAATCGGTCATGGCCGCAAAGAGGGCTTCGAGTTCACCGAGATGGGTTTGGCGTTCGGCTTCGGCCTCTTTCCAATGGGTGATCTCCCGCGCCACCCAGATGACGCGATCGCCATCGAGGGGCGAAATATTAGCAGCAAACCGGCGATCTTGACCGGCGTGGGTGAGGGTGAGTTCGAGATCTGCCTGGGGGGTTTGGTGGGTGAGCACCTGAGCGATCGCGCCTTGGTGGGCGGCGATCTGGGGGGCATTGAGGAGGGTGGCGACGGGGGCCGTGGGGGGCGAGGCTAGGGGGGCAAAGAACGGGGTCAAACTGGGGGGAATCTGCGATCGCAAGCAATGCCCCTCACGATCAAACACGCAGATCACGTCACTCATCGCCGACATCAAGACCCGCTGCTCGGTTTCCGAGTTGCGCAACGCCCGTTCCATCTGGTGGCGATCGCTAATATCGGTGATCAACCCCTCAATCATCGCCAACTCGCCCGCCTCATCATCAACCCCATGGCCCCGTTCCCACACCCAGCGGTCTTCCCCGGTTTTGGTGATGATCCGATATTCCAGGTTGTAGCGTTGCCGGACATCCAAGGCCGCCCGAATCGTCTGGAGGACGCGCGTGCGATCGTCCGGGTGGATCAACTCATTAAACGAATGAAACCCGCTGGCAATTAACTCAGCACTGGTGTAGCCCGTGATGCCGTAACAGCCTTCACTGAGGTAGAGCATCGGCCAATCCGCCGTTGCCGCCGCCCGGAAGAAAACCCCCGGCAACGCATCGATCAGGCTGGTGAGTTGGCGTTGGCTCTCTTGGAGAGCGATCTGGGACTGGAGCGCGTCGTCGATGGCCTGTTTGCGGCGAATCATGCCGCTGAGTTGGGTGGCGATCGCACTAATCAGCTCCAACAGGCGCGGGTCTCGTAGCCGCGCCTCCACCGTGAAAAACACCAGCACCGCCACCACCGTCCCCTGGGCAATAATCGGCACGCCAAACCCCGACCGCAACCCACAGCGCTGGGCCAGTTGCGATCGCACA
>CAZCWE010000260.1:4064-6397 GCA_964502285.1 uncultured Spirulina sp.
CGGGTCGAGGGACACATCCGGAAACCACTGCGGCTTTTCTCGCTGCCACACCCGCCCCGGCAACCCCACCCCCCGCGCAAACCGAAAATCCTCACTATAAATCCGAAACTCCTGAGCATGGCGCAACGACGCACTGCAATACCAAGCCGGATGCAACTCCAGCACCTGCCCCGTCCCCGCCGGACACCACACCTCCCCCAACGCCCAGCCCGTCGTCTCGCACACCCGCGCCAACACCCCCTGCAACGCCGTTGCCAAATCCGCCGCCTCGCCAATCATCTGGCTCAACTCTTGCAACAGTTGGCGTTCTTCCTGGGCCCGCTTTTGTTCCGTAATATCCGTGATCAACCCCTCAATCGCCCCATGCCCCTGGGCGGTCAAAACCCCATACCCTTGATCACAGACCCACTTTTGCTGTCCCGTGCGCGTCACAATCCGATAGTCCACCCGGTAAGACTGTTGCCGCGCCCCAAACTCCTCCATCACCCGCTGCACTCGACGGCGATCCTCCGGGTGGACTAACTCTCGTAAGGTGATGGTGCGATCGCGGGTAAACTCTCGCGTCGGATACCCCGTCAGTCCCTCCCCCCCCTCACTCATAAACTCCAGCCGTTGCGTCTTCAGACAAAGGCGATAGATCAAACCCGGTAAATGATTGGTAATCGTCACCAAACGCTGTTGATTCGCCTGGAGCGCCTGCTCGATCGCCCGTGGATAAGTCGTATCCAAAAACGTCCCCAACACCAGATTCTCGCCCTGATGCTGCAACAACCGTAACGACACCACCGCACACAACGGCTCTCCATCCTGCCGCCGCAGTTCCAGCTCATAGTTGGGGAGAAACTGGTACTGCACCAATGCCTGTTGAATCACATGCCAAGCACTGGGATTAAAATACATGTCCAGGTAGGTTTTGTCATACCCCACCCCAAACACCTGATCAAACTGCTCATTACGATACAGCACCTCCCGATCCGCCAGTCGCGCCACCAGCATCGGCACGGGCATCCCCAGCAAGAGTTTAAACGCCAGTTCATCTTCTCGTGCTACGGCAATCTGGGTCGGTGAATGCCCTTCTGAAGCGAACAATGTATTCAAAGCACCAAGGCCGTGGCTAGAAAGTTGCACAATATTTCACACAGTTCCGGCTAAACCGACAGTATAGTCTCAGAATCACTGCTGTCAGAGTAACAGCAAGAGATAAAAATCTAATTGTAGTCAAGATTCTGGTTTGATTGAACCGTAAAAATTTCCCCCTTGACTGTTAACCTTAATACAATTCTCCTTCCGTAACGTCAAGCAATGCGAATCTTGTGGCCCTTGAATTCATCGCGATGGACTCCCTATCTTTTTCTGCTTCCAGCCCTTCTTTTACTGACCTTAACCGTCTTTTTCCCGGCACTCCAAGCCTTTGCCCTTAGCTTTACCCGCTATGAATATGACATTACCCAAACCCCCGTGTGGATCGGTTGGGAAAATTTTCAACGCTTGAGTCAAGATCCTGTTTTTTGGAAAACCCTGGGAAATACACTGATTTATCTGGTTGGGGTTGTGCCTGTCCTCGTATTTCTACCGTTAGGGCTGGCTATCTTAGTCAATCAAAAACTGAAGGGGATTCACTGGTTCCGCATGGCGTTTTACGCGCCTGTGGTGATCTCGATGGTAGTTGCCGGGATTGCTTGGAATGCGCTTTATTCATCCAATGGGTTACTGAATCAACTGATCCAAGGCTTAGGATTTACCAGCCAAATTCCTTGGTTAACGAGCCCAGATTGGTCAATTTGGAGTGTGATGGTGGTGACGATTTGGAAAGGCTTAGGCTACTACATGGTGATCTATTTAGCCGGCTTACAAGGAATTCCCAATGACCTCTATGAAGCCGCTGCCTTGGACGGTTCAACCGGATGGCGCAAGCATTGGGATATTACTGTGCCACTGATGCGCCCGTACTTAGTTTTGGTGACGGTAATTTCGTCGATTTCGGCGATGAAAGTGTTTGAAGAAATTTACATCATGACCCAAGGCGGGCCGCTGAATAGCTCCAAAACGGTGGTGTATTATCTCTACGAACAAGCGTTCCAAAATTTAGAAATCAGCTACGCTTGCACAATTGGTTTAGTGCTGTTTTTGGTGATTTTTAGTCTGTCATTGGTGAATTTGAAGCTCTCCCAGGGCCGCGAATCGTGGCAGAATGTGCAGCGTTAAGCCCTCCGCAGGCAGGCCGTTGAGGGGGTGCATCCCCGTTATGCAATCCCTCACCCAACCCTCTCCCGCAGGACTACTGCTTATACACAACCCCCAAATACTGACCTAAGTTGCGATCGATCCCCCTA
>CAZCWE010000261.1:0-3743 GCA_964502285.1 uncultured Spirulina sp.
CGAAGGCTTGCCCTGAGCGAAGTCGAAGGCTTGCCCTGAGCGAAGTCGAAGGGGGCGATGAGGGCTAAGGTTGAGGGCGATGCTGAAGCCAGCGGGCGAGGGCAAAGATGCGCAGGGCGGGCCAGATTTGGTTGATCTGGGTGGGGTGAGTGGGGATAGTTTGGCGGAGGGCTTGAGGATCAATGTAGGCGGCGATCGCATCACAATCCTCGATCCAGCTCCAAGGAGACTCACCGCGCTGGAGATGGATGAGGAGGGGATGACCGGCCAGGGGCGTTTTGGGGCGGTTGAGGATGTCGGGGGGGAAGGGGGTGCGGCGTTGCCGGGGGCGATCGCGCAAGGTCGCCCGCAGCAGGGTTTTATCCACAAACCACGGCAACGGCGGCACAGCGAGGAGATAATTCAACAGCCGCAGATCCAAAAACGGAAAGGGAAATTCCAGCGGGAAGCCGTGGAACCCCGGATCAGAGGTTTCAAAGGTATACCGCCAGAGGGGATCGAGCAGGTGGTGATAGGCGCGATCGCGTCTCGGATGCACCCTCGGCGGCGGTTGGTGATGTTGAGACCACCGTTCCCGACTCTGTACCCGCGCCGCAAAGTCCGGATTCAGCCAGGTTGGATAGTGCTGCCAGGGATCAGCCCGATGCCGTCCCCCTTGCCAGCGGGCTTTAATTCCTGTCCCCCAATGGGGGCGCGTTCGGTGGGTCACCAGACAATGCCACAGATCCCGCAACAGCATCCCGGTGGGCATCCCGCGCCACAGTTCGGCTACCGTCGAGGGTCGCATCCCTTCATCTCCCCCTTGGCCGTAGAGCATGATCCGGCCGTGGTGGCTCATGGCTTGGTAGTTGCGCTGTTGCAGGTGCGGGAAGAAGCTTAAATGGGGTTCGGGCGTGGGTGGCCAGGCCGCGAAGGCGGGGACGTTGCCAAACTCGATAATCTGTTGCGGAATGTTGAAGGCGGCGGCGGTGCGGGCGGCGGCCGGCGGTTCTGGGTCGGGGAAGAGTGGCTCACTGCTAAAGGTAAAGGCTTGAAGGGCGACGTGGGGGGCTTGGTCGTGGAGGGTGGCGGCCAGGATGCCGGAATCTAGCCCCCCACTGAGGAGCAGACCGATCCGATCGCTGCGGGTGCGATCGCGCACGGCCGCTTCTAGGTAATGTTGAAATTGGGTGATATAGGTGTGGGGATCGCGGTAGCGCAGCAGTTCCGGGACGGGGAGCGTCCAATAGCGGCGCAGGGAGAAGCGATCGCGCCCCACCGATAGACAATGCCCCCCTGGTATCGCCTGAATCTCCTTGAAAACCGTGCGCTGGGGATCTTGATGGACATCAAAAAGGATCAAATCAGCGATCGCCCCTTCGTGCAACGCCGTTGACACCTGGGGATGGGCTTGAATCGCCGCGATCGCTGTACTCACCACCACCACCGGCCCCACCTCTGCAACGTACAGCGGCTTCACCCCCAACTGATCCCGCCCACAAAAGAGACAATCCCGCCGTTGATCCCAGATCGCAAAGGCAAAATCCCCCTGGAGATAGTCCACACAGTCCTCCACCCAGGCTAAATAGGCCATCAACACCAGCAGCGCATCGGGAGCCGTCACCGCCACCGGATACCCGGCTTGATAGAGGCGATCGCGCAACTGCGCCCGGCCATCCAACCGCGCCGACGCGGTGATCCACACCTCACCGTCCACCGTCAGCGGTTGCCGATCCGGGTCGGTATCGGTTTGCACCGTCAGCAAGGTGTGACCCAGGGCGAGATGAGGGCGATCGTGCCACCGGGTTTGAGCATCGGGCCCGGACGGGATTAATGCCGTTTGGATCGCGTGCAGGGTCGCCGGATCGCAGGGTTGGCCGTCCCGCTGCCAGAGGGCAAACAGACCGCTCATGACCCGACCTGCCCCCACGCGGGATTAGATCGAATCATCGGGGGATTTTGCCGGAAACCGAGCCAAGAGGGTCTCGAAATCCGCCACAAGCTGTCGTTCATTGGCCGGCGTAAAACAAGGAACATGGACAAAGATCGCATCACAGGGCCACGTCACTGCGGCGAGGTGGGTCAGGACGTTGAAATACAGACCCTCACAGACAAATTGACCCGCATCATGGCTGATCTGCGTGCCGGGCAGATCGTGAATCAGCGACAGCAGATCCACGGCGGTTTTCCGAGTGATAGTCCCATTGCGGGCATTGGATTCGACGCTGAGGTGCGATCGCGTTTCGGCCATGCCACAGCAGATCACCCCGTCCGGTTGGAGGGTATCGATGGCCATCAGGGTGATCTGACTCGCCGCCTCCGTGTCTACCGGTAAATGGCGCAACAACGTCAGACAACCGTGGGGCCACGTAAGCGGGTTGAGCGTGGCCAACAGGTCATCGGACGCATTGGATGGGTGATGGGAGAGCCAGGGTTGAAACGATGTTAAGAGTAGATGTTTACTCATCCTCGAAGTCAGAGTTCACCGCCGCACTACCGCCGCTCACCGTCACTAGGTCGATTTGCTGACGATAGTAATCGACGCTCTTCACCTGGACTTCGACGCGATCGCCCAAGCGATAGGCCGTGCGATTCTTCCGCCCCACCAAGCAACTGTGGCGAGAGCGATATTCATACCAATCATCTTTGAGGGAACTGACATGCACCAGGCCTTCCACCATTAACTCTTCGATTTCTACAAAGAAGCCGTAGGACTGCACCCCGGTGATCCAGCCTTTGAAGACTCCGCCCGTGCGCTCTTTCATCCGCTCGGCTTTTTTCAAGCCTTCGAGGTCGCTTTCGGCATCTTCCGCGATTTTCAATCGTTCGTTGAGATGATGCACCGCTTCATGAATATCGGCTTCCCATTGGCTTTGCACCGCAGGCGGCAAGACATTCCAGGTTAATTCGTCGTAGGATTGGCTGCTGCCGAGATTCACCACCTTTTTCGAGCGGGTGGTTTTGCGATCGCGCCCTTCCTTGAACAGCGTATGCAACAGCCGCTGCATCAACAAATCCGCATAGCGTCGCCCCGGTGACATCACCTGACAATAGCCGTCGTAGGCCAATCCAAAATGCGCCATTGGCTTCGTACTGTAATTCGCCGGTTTAATCGTCTTTTTCAAGAACTCCGTCAAAATCTTCGGAGCCGGAGAGTTGGCGATCTCTTGGGTGAAGCTCTGATAATCGCGGGAACTGAGATCATCATCGGAGTCAATATCCAACGTCAGGTCTAAATTTGTCCCCAACTTCAAAAAGTCTTCCAACTCCATCACATCGGGTTCCACTTGCGCACAATACAGGGCCGGCAACTCCAACGCCCGACAGTGATCCGCCACCACTTTCCCCGCCAACACCGACAGATCCATCAACATCGACCGCAGCGGCATCGTCGAATCCACCGTGATCGCTCCTAAGCGGCTTTCGTCCTTAAAGGCATAGGACGCGGGCGGCGTTTGCAGATCAAAGCCCCCCCGTTGCAAGCGTTGGGCCTTCACCACAGGAGCCAGGGCGAAAAAGAGTTGTTCGAGCATTTCGCTCGCCGTTTGTAACTCCGGGGGGGTTTCTTCCTGCTGTCCCAAATAGCCTTGCACCTGTTGGTAGCTCAGTTGATGATCCACTTTGATCACACTGGGCTGAATATCAAACTCCAGTACCTGACCCGTTTTATCGAGGGTGAGCAGAATGCTGATGGCGAGGCGTTCATGGTCTACGGTAAACGAACACCGCCGCGAAATCGCTTCCGGCAACAGGGGCACAATGAA
>CAZCWE010000261.1:3753-5971 GCA_964502285.1 uncultured Spirulina sp.
CATCTAAATACACCGCTGTGCCGCGTTTTTTCGCTTCATTGTCCACGGGGGAACCCGGTTCAATGTAGTGGGCGAGATCCACAATATGAATGCCGAGGAGCCATTGCCCATCGTCGAGTTGTTCGAGGCTGAAGGCATTTTCGATCACATCGGTGGATTTCCCTTGCAGACATTGTTCGTCTTCGAGGGTGATGGTGAGTACCGATCGCAGATCAAAGCGTTTGTTGATTTCGGCTTTGGCGATTTTGCCGTTGGGGGCGGGTTTCGGGGCGGCTTTGGCGGCTTCTTGGACTTTTTCGCTAAAGCCTTGGGGCAGGTCATGTTTGCAGGCCACGATGTCGGTATCGGCGGCGGCTTCGGCATCGGAGCCGAGGATTTTCGTGACGCGACCGAGGGGCAATTTCATCCCGATCGCATAGCGCAAAATTTCCACATGGACGAGGTGATTGATCGCGTCGGCCAGTTCATCCCCTTCGGTTTGCAGGTCAATTTCAAACAGGAGGCGATCGTCGAGGGGGACGGCGCGATAGCCGCTGGAGATTTGCTTAATCCGGGCCAGGAGGGAGGGGTTAGCGCGATCGAGGATGACTTGGACGGCGCCTTCGGGGGAGCGGCGGCGGCTGCCTTCTTTGATGATCCGCACGAGGACGCGATCGCCGTTCCACGCATTGCTGAGATAACTCTCGCGCACATAGATATCGTCGGCCCCCTCTTCCTCTTGAATCGCAAAACAAAACCCTTTGCTTGAGCAGCGCAGTTTGGCTTCCACCATGCCTTCGGGCAGCACCCGCCGATATTTGCCCAGTTCTTTATTGAGTAACCCGACTTTTTCGAGGGCATCGAGGGCAATTTGGAGTTTTTGGGTGCAAAGCTCGTCTTCGCAGTCTAATTTTTTTTCTAAAAACTTGGCGGCAACGAGTTTATCAGGACTCAGTTGAGCGAGCAATGTAGCGATTGAAAATTCCATTTTTTTCGTTAATAGTCCTTGTTAAATAAACGAGAATGAGTGGGGGTTGAGGGGGGCAAGGGAACTCAGCGTTAAACGACCGAGCAGACAACTGTTAACAGAGCCACCGAGCGGTTGAGCGCGGGGTGTAGGGGGTAGCTGTCTCAGTTGGGCGGTCGCGGTGCGGCTCTACCGAAAAACGGGAGTTCGCTCACAGCATCCGTGGGGAAAACCGATGGAGATGGTTCATTTCCGGAAGGCGAGAGACACTGCACAAGGGCAACGAGTTGATGACGTGCGTGCGATCGCTAGACGGGGAGCCCGGATCTTTGCCGTTCCAAGCTGTGGCGTATCTCCGAAAAAGTAGGCAGACAGATAACCCTGCCATTATTTTAGGTTTAATGGGGACTTTGGCAACTTGTTGAAAGAAAAAAACGCTACAATGTCCTCTGATTAAGATGATTTTTTAGTCAAGTTAGCGATCGCCAACGGGTAGCACAGCCTGCGTTAGGATTTGCGGTGTGACCGCCAGTACAGCAGACGTGGTGAAGTTGCCCAGCCACTTAGAAACGAGAAATATCATGGGACTAGAACAATTTCGAGCCTGTTATCCAATGGGGGGCGTGATTACAGAATTAGTGTTGTATGAGCAGGGTCAATATGTGGTGCGCTGCTGTTTGGAGGTGGAGGGACGGGCGATCGCCACAGGTCTGAGTGCCGCCCCCACCGTCGAGACGGCTGAAGATCAAGCCCGCGATCGCGCCGTCGCCCTCTGGCTCAACATTCCCAGTCCCGCCCTGGCCGCTGCCCCGCCTGCCGCACCACCGCCGCCGGTTGCCCCCAAACCTGCGCCCCCAGTGGTTCAGCCGACTCCACCCGCTACCCCCAAGGCCGCCGAAGCCCCCGCCCCCGCGCCAACCCCAGAGCCTGATCCCGATCCCCTACCACCCATTGCCGCACCGGAACCCACCCCGATCCCCGATCCAGAACCGGAACCGGCCCTATCGTTAAACGGCTCCGTTGCCGCCGACGCTGCACCAGAACCGGAAGCGATCGCCCCTCCCCCGGAGCCCAGTGTGCCCACGCCTGCACCGGCCGCCACCGGAGAGCCGATTGATTTTTCCGATGTGATTGCCAAAACGAATTTAGAAATGAAGCGTCTGGGGTGGACGAAGGAGCAAGGCCGTCAATACATCATGGAAACCTACGGGAAGCGATCACGCCAAATCCTCGCCGATCATGAACTCGTGGAATTTTTGCGCTATTTAGAAT
>CAZCWE010000261.1:5981-6390 GCA_964502285.1 uncultured Spirulina sp.
CTATTTGTTGTATGAAATTGTTTAGAAAAAAACATATAGCTTTCGCCTTTCTTTTATTGGCTTTGTGTATTCTGTTTTTTTCTCTTGAGATGTTTTTTTTCTCTTCTTTTTGCCATCTTCGACAGCTTTTGCCCCTATGTCAACTTCTTTTGAGTTTTGATTAGATGAAGTAGTCCCCCGCCGCATAAAAAATCTATTTTGGTAAAAAAATTATTTCAGTATTGAAATAAATAATAAAAATAGGTAAAAGAAATGAGAATGAAATTAAATCACTTGTTCCACTTCACCGATTTCGGGAATGAATTCACGGAGGCGACGCTCGATCCCCATACGCAGGGTCATGGCTGAACTGGGACAGGAACCACAGGCCCCTTGGAGACGGAGTTTCACCGTGGGCCCGTCAATATCA
>CAZCWE010000262.1:0-6382 GCA_964502285.1 uncultured Spirulina sp.
TGCCCTGAGCTATGTCGAAGGGGCGAGGCTTGAAACCCATTGGTTTTGGTCAAAATCGAATAATTGTGTTCAGGATTAGGGCTAGATGCTTTGGGGGGATTAATCAGAACTTGCATCGGTTGTGTTTGAGTTCGTGGGTTTATTGTCGGAAAAGCTAGGCGGGAATGGGTTTGAGTCCATTCACGGCCTAGCTTTTCGGGGTTAAGCGTCATCGAGAATGCGCTGAATGGGGGGAGATTAGGACTCAGCAGCGGCTTGGGCTTCTTCAACCCAACCGTCAAAAGTGGCTTGGTTGTCTTCAATCCACTGATCGACATGGCCCGCAATATCATCGGCGGAGTCTTCCCCGTCCTGCATCAGTTTGTTCTGAGCACTGATGTCTTCGATGGGGACTTGCACTAACTCGAAGAGTTTGGCAGCGGCGGGATTTTCGGCAATGAAGTCGTTGTTGGCGGTGATGCGCATCCGGTCTACGGCAAAACCGAGATTGACCCCCTCAGCGGTGGTGTCCGCTTCTGCAATGTCTCCTTGTTCGTCGGGCAAGTCGGTGAAGGGGACTTCGAGCCAGATTGTATCTGTATCGGGTTCTAGGACTCCGGCTAACCACAGGGGGGTCCAGGTGAAGAAGAGCACCGGCTCGTCTTGTTCGTAGCGGGTGATCGTATCGGCAATGAGGGCGGAGTATTGACCTTGATCATGCTCAACGGTGTCGCGCAGATCATAGGCATCCAAATGGTGCTCAATCACCAGTTCGCAGCCCCAGCCGGGGTTACAGCCGGTTAGGTTGGCTTTGCCGTCGCCGTCGGTGTCAAAGAGGGCGGCAATTTCAGGGTCTTGGAGTTGTTCGAGGCTGGTGATGCCTTCGGCTTCGGCGGTGGCTTGATCGATTTGATAGCCTTGCAACACATTGGGCACAATGACACCGAGGGTGGTCAGTTGCTCATCCCCGCCACTATTTTCGTAGAATTCGGCATGGAGTTTTTCCCAGTTGACTGGGGTGTAGTCAAGATCACCGTTAGCGATCGCCACATACATCGTGGCATATTCGATTTCGGCAGGGTCTTCGGTTTCATAGCCCAGGGCTTGCAAGGCGCGATTAACGATTTCGGTTTGGAAGCGTTCTTCTTGCAAGCTGCTGTGGGCAGAGGTGACGGTAACACCTTCGCCGGGCAAGTCACCGTCGGCAGTGGCTTCGGTGTCGTCGCCTGCGGTAGTGGCTTCAGGATCAGTGGCGGATTGACAGGCCACAGAACCGAGCAAAAGACTGGCTAAGACGGTGCCAAAGGTTAAGGATTTAAAATTCAGTTGAATCATGGGTATTGATAGTGATTGAACAGTACAGGGGGAGCGTCATCGGGTGAAATGATGACTAGGGCGTGGCGTTTTGGGTGCGTGTTTTGCCTTGGGTTAAGGACAACGCGAGGCCAACGGGGCCCCGTTTGCGCCAGGGTAAACGATGGGGTTTGCCAATGGCTTGGGTGAGGCGATCGAGCATGATGGCGATGAGGACGATGCTGATGCCGCCAACGGTGGCGAGTCCCACATCAAGCCGTCCAATGCCCCGTAGAACCATTTGCCCCAACCCTTCGACGGAAATCATGGAGGCGACGACAACCATGGAGAGGGCGAGCATAATCGCTTGGTTGACCCCGGCGAGGATGGTGGGCATGGCGAGGGGAATTTGGGCTTCCCAGAGGATTTGGCGGGGTGTGGAACCAAAGGCGATCGCCGCTTCGACCACTTCTTCAGAAACCTGCTGAATGCCAATATTCGTCAGACGAATTAGCGGGGGAACGGCGAAAATAAACGTCACAATCACCCCCGGTACTTCACCAATGCCAAACAACATCACCACCGGCACTAAGTAGACAAAAGCCGGGAGGGTTTGCATCGCATCGAGAACCGGTCGCATGGTTTGTTCAAAGCGTTTATCCCAGGCTGACCAAATGCCGAGGGGAATGCCGATTAAGATGCAGAAACAGACAGCGGTGAGCACTAACGCCAAGGTGGTCATCGCTTGCGACCATGTGCCTAAAAAGCCCACACAGAGAAGGGCAATCATACTGTAGATCGCAATCCCACGACTGGCGAACTGCCACGCCATTAATCCAACTGCTACGATCAAAACTAAGGGAGGCAGCCATTGAAAAAAGGCTTCAATTCCACTTAAAACGACGCTAACGGGGACGCGAACGGCTTGGAAAATGGGGCGAAAGTTATCCACAACGAATTGCACGATCATTTCAACCCAATCGCCGAGGGGAATGGTATAGGTTTCAAAAAGTTCTAGCATGGTGTGATGATCTGACGTTACAAAAGAGCTGGATGGGTCAATTTAGTGCCTCTATACGGATCAACTCGACTGATCAACTCGCCAGCGGTTCCGTCATCGCTGCGGTGACAGAGGAGGCTGAAGCCTCAGCCGTGAGCCGCCCAATACTCGCCAGCACATCGGACTGTTCCACCACGCCTTTAAACTTGCCTTCCTGGTTGGTGACGGCAATCGGCAGATCGTGCTGACAGAGATGGAAAATTTCTTCTAAACTAGTGCTGGCACGGACTTGGGGGAAATCTCGATTCATGACGGTGCCAATATCGTCGCAGCCGTCCTGTATGGCTTGCTTGAGGCTCAGTTTCTGCACGATGCCCACCGGCTGGGCATTGCGGTTGACCACATACATCTGCCGCAGATCATGCTGCTGCATTTGTTCCCAAGCGGCTTTTACGGAATCTTGCCCTAGGATGACGGGGATGGTTTGCCGGGTAATTGACCCGGTTTTGAGGACTTGGGCGCGGTTCACATCTTGGGTGAAGGCGCGAATGTAGTCGTCGGCGGGGTTGGTGAGGAGGTCTTCGGGGGTTCCGGTTTGCACGATGTAGCCATCTTTCATGACGGCGACGCGATCGCCAATCTTGAGGGCCTCTTGGATATCGTGGCTGATAAACATAATGGTTTTATGGAGTTCCGCTTGCAGACGCAGTAACTCATCCTGCATCTCCCGTCGAATCAGGGGATCAAGGGCGCTGAAGGCTTCATCCATCAGCAGGATTTCGGCATCGGTAGCCAGGGCGCGAGCCAATCCCACCCGCTGCTGCATCCCGCCACTGAGGGAAGAGGGCAGATAATCCGACCATTGCGTCAGGCCGACAACTTCGAGGACTTCGAGGGCTTTTTTGCGTTGTTCCGTATCGCTGAGGCCACGCACCTTCAAGCCATAGGCAACATTCTGCATAACGGTTTTATGGGGAAACAGTCCGAAGCGTTGAAAAACCATCGCCACCTTGGTGCGCCGGACTTCGCGGATGCGATTTTGCGTGACATGGGCAACGTCTTCGTCATCAATGTAGATATGTCCGCTGGTGGGTTCAATTAAGCGATTGATGCAGCGCACCAGGGTGGATTTCCCCGAACCGGACAGGCCCATGACAACGAAGAGTTCACCTTTCTGGATGGTCATGGAAACATCGGCGATCCCCAGGACATTTCCTGTTGCCCGCTGAATATCTTCACGCCCCTGCCCGTCTCGAAATAGTCTCAATGCCTGCTGGGGTCTTTCCCCATAGATTTTGATTAAGTTCTCAATTCGGATCTTTGCTTGAGAAGCGTTCATTGAGCTTTTATGACTAGTTATTCATTCTCATCGTAGCATCAGAGGTTTCCCCTGGGCGGGGAGGAATAACACAATATGCTGCATTTTTGCGAATAAAATGATTAAATTCTTGTGCTATTTTTGAATTTCCAAAGTAGAGAAAAGAGGAAATCTCAAAAAATTGTTGAATTGATTCATTTAATGATTAAAAATTTGAGGTGAGCATCAAGGGGGAGCGATCGCATCCCGCTGGCTTGGGCGATCGCAAAGGATGCCGCAACAATGGCGGCGGCGGGCAACTCGTGGCGGAACACAGTACAGTGGGACTACATCCACTACTGTTTTTACCCTTCAAGAGCATGGCAATGGAACTGCGCGAAAGTATCACCATGGCGGTACGCACGCTGATGAACTATCGGTTGCGCACGGCGTTGACGATGTTAGGGATTGTGATTGGCAATGCGTCGGTGATCACGATGGTGGGCATCGGGCAAGGGGCGCAGAATTTGGCAGAGGATGAGTTTGAATCCTTGGGGCCAAACACGTTGTTTGTGGTGCCGGGGTCGCAGCAGGAACGCCGCACTTCGTTTGAACTCCCCCAAACCTTGGTGCTGGCCGATGCAGAAGCGATCGCATCCCAAGTGCCCGCCGTTGATGGTGTCGCCCCGCAAATCGTCGCGCAACGGGTGGTTTCGTTTCGAGGGCGTAACGTCAACAACCAAATCACGGGGACAAGCCCGGAATTTTTAGCGGTACGGAGCTTTGATGTGGCTCAGGGTCGATTTTTCAACGATACGGATCTGACCCGCAACACACGGGTGGCGGTGCTCGGCAGTGAGACGGCGACCAAATTGTTAGGGGACATTGACCCGATCGGGCAGCGGATTCGGGTCGGCAATGTGGGCTTTGAGGTGATTGGCGTGATGGCAACCAAAGGCGCGTTTTTAGGGGAAAACCAAGATGAGGCGGTGTACATCCCAATCACGACGATGGCGAATCAGGTGACGGGCAACACCTCCCCCTACGGCATTCAGGTGACGGCGATTTCCATCAGTGCGCGAGATGAGGATAGCATCAACGCGGCGCAATTCCAGATTGAAAACCTGCTGCGGTTGCGTCACCAAATCACCGATGAGGATGATTTTGATGTGCGGACTCAACAGGACATTTTGGGGATTGTGGGGCGGGTGACGGGGGGATTGACCCTGATGCTGGTGGCGATCGCTGCCATTTCTCTCCTCGTTGGCGGCATTGGAGTGATGAATATTATGCTCGTCTCCGTCACCGAACGCACCCAGGAAATCGGCCTGCGCAAAGCCTTGGGAGCCAAGGAAACGAATATTCTCAGTCAATTTTTAATCGAAGCGGTGATTGTTTCTGCGATCGGGGGTGTGGTGGGCACGATGATCGGGGCTGGGGGGATCGGGGTGCTGGCCATGACAACGCCGCTCAAATCCACCGTTTCCCCGATCGCGGTGATTCTGTCGCTCAGCGTTTCGAGCGGTATTGGTCTGTTCTTTGGGGTGATCCCCGCCCGCCGCGCTGCCAAACTCGATCCCATCGTTGCCCTGAGGAGTTTGTGACCTACAGCCCCTCACCCAACCCTCTCCCGCAGGACTACCGCTTATACATAAATCAATCTCAAGTTCCAGAACTATCGTGATCCCCCCTAGCCCCCCTTTTTGAAGGGGGGAACCGAAAAAAGTCCCCCTTGAAAAGGGGGATGTAGGGGGATCGATCGCACCTTAGGTCAGGATTTGAGGGTTGTGTATCAGCAGTAGCCCGCAGGAGAGGGCGTTTAGCGTCCTTCTCCTGGGGGAGAAGGGCTGGGGATAAGGGCAACGAAGCCGCCCCAGGTGTCAATTTTTGCGATGATTTTTGACCGAAATAATCAGAAATAATCTCGCAATATCAAAACAGAGCCTACCCATGATGTAGAAAAATCAAAATCTAGGGGAAAATCGCTACGAATGACACAGGATTTGAGAGTATTGTGTTTTAGACTAAAACTGTCTCGCTCGCTCTACAGCAATCCGATTTGATTCATGAACAGGCAAGAGGCTTAAGCCCCTTGTTGATGGGGAGATAAGATCTCCGATGGATTGAGAATCGCTCTATCTCCATCCTGCAATGTGTCTAGAGTTGAGCTTTGCCCCGCTGTGAGATTTACCCCACATTTAATGTAATCTACAGGAGAATTTTCAAAATGACTCTTTTTACAACCAACAATGTTTTGGTTCCCATGGACTTTTCTGAGGAAGCCTACAAAACTCTGATGGACACCCTCGCATTGGTGGGTGATCCGGCTAAATTACATGTTTTGCATGTGCTCACCTCTTTGGAACCGACGGAGCCGGGGGTGGTGTGGCAAACGGTGGATAACCCAGCCCGGATGGAAAAGGTCAAAAAAACCTTTTACGATCGCTTCCCGGACGAAAGTTATAAACACATGAAATTTTCCGTGATTATCGGGAGTCCTAGCTCCGAAATTATTGACTATGCCGAGCAAAACGCCATTGACTTGATTGTGATTTCGGCGAGTGGTCGCACGGGGATGTCGCAGTTTTTCTTAGGGTCTGTGGCGGAAAGAGTGGTGCGCCACGCTAAATGTCCGGTGCTGGTGAACCGGGGTTAAGCCGCTCCCCAGAATGTCGTCATGTGGGTCTTTTGAGGCTGCATCAACTTGCCCCGCGATCGCGTCCTGTGAAGGCGATCGCGGGGCAGGTTTGTGTCGAAGTATAGCAGTGGACAAGTTTGTTAGGACATTTAATCAGCGCACCCTGAGGGTCGTC